>JAXKHT010000091.1:0-10754 GCA_036549705.1 Acutalibacteraceae bacterium
GTGAATATGCATCTGTATTCTTTAGAAGAATATAACCAACATTTGAGATAGAAGTGTCGCTATCTTTAGATCCAACTGCACCAAAAGTAACATTTACACGAGTATAGTCATACTGAACGCCGTTTACATTCTTTGAATAAGAATCATATGTTTTTTCTGCAGCAGATGCAGCATAACCAGTACCTTCACCCGTTGGGTGGTAAGGTTCACCATCATCAACTATTTCAGGACCATCTAACTGTTCAAATGTGCTACCGTCTATATTAGTATCGCCCTCGTATACAGCTTTAATAGACATATCGTCTGTTACACGGTAAGCATAGCTATAGTTTGCTGAAACAGGTGTGTAAAGTAAATCTGTAGAATCTCCACCTGATACGTCTACAACTTTAGCCCAATATAGGAATCTTCTTCCATCTTCAGTTGTTTGAGCTGTAGTAATTTTATCGTTCAAAGTGATAAGCTCGTTAAAATACTTAGTTATAGAAACAACTCTTTGTTCCTTTGTTCCATCGTTATATAATGGTAGATAATCAAATGTGGCAGTATATGTACGAAGCTCATTTGTGTATGTAGCCAAAATACACGCACCTGTTGCTATACCACTATTAGGGTTAGTTGAATTAGAAATGTCGCTACTTGTTAATGTGTAGTTTAAGTTAACATCACTTTCATTCAATGAATATTTACATAGAACATTTTCTATAGTAGGAGAATAATCCACAACTTTTCCTGCTGAAACGTTTGAACCAGGAATTTTACGAGTAAAGTATGTATACTTAGTATTCATAGTTGTTGGCAAACCAGATGTAGTATCTCTGTCTATAAATCTATAAACAACAGTTGTTGTGCTACTTGAGTTATAAACATCAAATGCTACGGTGTTTGTACTTCCTGTTGCTTTTGTAGAAATTGTACCTGTTACACCGTTTGAAAGGTCTTGTCTGTCTGCAACATATGTGTCACCAGAAGTAACAGCTATTCTAGATACACTAAATACTTTGTTAGGGTCAGTTTCTGAAATCTCTTCTATTTTATATTTTGTACCAACTGGAATACCAGAAACTGTTACTGTTTCGTTAGGAGCAATATCTATAGTTGCATTAGCATCCATTTCAAATGTTTCGGTATTAGTACCATTTGAAATTGTATATACAGTACCTGTTGGCACTACATAAGAAGTTTCTCCCTCTGCACCAAATAAATTAGATATGGAGAATTTAAATTTAAATACTGCATCACTATCTGATACTGATTCGCCATCTTCTAACTTCTTTGTAAAGGAAATTGTACCAACCTTTACTTTGTTAGTGATATTTGCCTTAATATTTGTAACAGCAGTTGTACCACTGGCTGTTGCATTAGCTATACTAAATGCAACTTCGTTAGGTCTAGCAGATGCTTCTGCTATGGTTGCATCTAGAGTATCCTGTATAATATATGATGTTGTGTAAAAATTAGACACTGTTCTGGAAGTAGAACTATCAACTGCAACTGGTGGAGCAGTATTTGCGTTTGGCAAATTAAATTTCTTAATTGGATCCATCAGTGTCAGCTTCATTCCACTTCCGTGTGCAAACTGGTCATTAAATGTAGCTGTTTGGTCATACAACAACTGAATTTCATTTGAACCGGTAACCTTACCTGTACCTACATCTGTAGTTGATTTGTCTGACCAAACAAAGGTAGTATTATTAGCAACACTGTACCCTGCATTTAGCGTATTATTAAAAGGAACACCTGTTGGGCTTGTAGCATTTGCATCTGCTGTTTGCAATACAACACCATTACGGGTAAAGTCCTTTTTAATAGGATATACAGCTGTATTATTGCTGGAAGCGTCAGCAGAGTTAGATGTTAGTGAAACATTAAATACATCGTTATTAGCAACCTGTAATGTTTGTTCAACTAAACCTTCGTTTACATCATCTGTATCAATCTCTTGACTAATAGATAACTTATTTGACATAGGTAGCATAAACTCCATTGAGAAGTTAGAGTCAAATGTACCACGCTCTAGATAGAAAATAGTCATAGTATGCTCTACTGTAGTATTTTTTAGAGATTTGTAAAGTTCAGGAATTGCTGTTTGGAAGTTTGTTACCTTATTTGATGATGTGAAAGGCTTTGTAACAGTGTATCTATCCATTGTAGTGCTACTGTTTGCAGAATAGCTACCATCATAATAACCTGATGTAATAGTAGATGTCATAGTAGCTAGATTGATATTACCACTTGCCTTTGTATGACAACCACCAAGGTCAAGTGCTAAATAACCATCAATAAATACCCAAACGTCATCGTCACCGGTAAATGAAAATACAAGGTCATCTTTTTTATCAGCTGATTTACCATATTTACCGTCTTCTGTCATTGAGAAATTAAATTCAAATTTTGTACCAAAACAGTTTACTGTTTCTTTACCAGCAGAAGATGAGTTAAATGGAAAATAACCAGGCTTTGCAGTCCAAGCACCTTCATTATTTTTACAACCGTAAACATCTCCACCAACTTTAATTTGATAAGAACCATCATCTTTTTTAGACAAATAACGGTTACCATCTGAACTTGCATCGTATTTATACTTTGTATTACCATTGGTTGTTGTTTTTATTTCAAATGGGAATTTTAAGTCTTCGTACTTTGATTGAATTGTTCCAAAGGTTTTCTTATACTCGGCGCCGTCCTGTTGAAGAACTGTTCGTTCTTGTCCGTTGTAATGTGCCATAAATTCATCACTAAACTGTGGAAGTTCAATGCCATTACTTGTAACATTACCATTTGCGTTTAACTTATTATCAACAATATTCAAAGCAACAGCAGAAGCAGAGCCACCCTCTAACGCTGAATATCTGTTTGTACCATTTGCCAAACTTATAAAGTGATAGAATCTGTTACTGTAACTTCCTGTATCTTCCGGATAATCCCACCAAATATAGCTTACAGTACCTGAGTTACCACTTGGAGGATTAATAGCATTGCCTTGACGGAAGTTACCCTGATATACTGGTGTAGATGTTTTATTGGTTTTACTAGACTCTCTGTCTCTAAACCAGTCACCTACAGCGTGGTTGTAGTCTTTGTAAACATCGTAATTAAATGGGTCACCAGCCTCACCATTGTAAAAGTCTTTATTGGCAGTTATTTGAGCTGCATTACGATAGTTGAAGATAGTAGCGTCTACATAACCGTATTTATTTACAGGTGTAGTACTACCACCTGTTGACTTGGTGACTGTACCATCAGAAGCAATAGTGTAAATAGCACCAGTTTCAATTTCTGTAGTACCACGAGAAACAAGCTTACTACAAGTATAACCACCATTTATTAAGTTAGTTCTTACTGTAGAAACATTTTCACTTTTACCACCTGTTGCACCGTAGTCTGTTTTTGAAAAGAAAAAGCTGTGACCGTCGTTCCAATCTGTTCCGCTATCAAAAGTTACAGAAAATTCACCTGCTGTACCAGTAGAAGACATTTGATATGCTTTTGTATAATTATCTTTACCGATAAGAATATAACAGGTAGACCAACTGTCTGTCTTTGCTGTTATGGTAGACCCACCAATAGAGTTGTACGCACCAACAGTAATAGTTGTACCAACCATACATACAGTGAACAGTGAAAGCACCATTAACACTGAAAGTAGCATTGATAGTGAGCGTTTTCCAACGCTTTTTATTTTTTTCACATTCATTGAATTTTAACCTCCTAAATTAATTTTTCATTGTGAAATGTTAATATGGCAAGTTAACCAATAAGGCATAAAACCTGCTGACCTCCCAAGCCTTCCAAATAACCAACCTTACAAAAGGGTACACTTACACATAATCATTAACTATTTTATTATAGCATATTAACCGTGTTTTTTTCAATAATATTTCCCAAAAAGAAACCATTTTCAATTCCGTTAAATTTAATAAATCTTAATACAAAATATATATATTTTTCACATACAATATTGATATATGTGATTAATATATAAAGCTGTAAATATCACCTGTTGCTTTTATAGTTATTTTTACTATTTCCCCTGTATCTGTCTTAGTTGTTATATCTGCTGTGTGTGTAGAATATATACTGTTGTCTGCATCTGTACCAGTAAGGGTTATAGAAGAAGTGTTAGAAAGTTCTTGAATAGCGTTATGAAGATTGGTTACATATTTACTAATTGGTATATTTGTGCTTGACGGAGTATATGATAACGAATTATAGGTAAGTGTAAGCTGATTACCACAATAACTATAAGTAAAACCCTTTAACTGTTGTGGCTGTAAACAGGCAATGGTAGTTATTGTTTTACCGTTATGGGTTACTTTATAGCTGTTACTGGCAACTGTTACTGTGGCTGTAAAGTTTGTTTGGGGCAACTTAGGGTCTGTTGTAGTTTGACAGGAAGTAAGGGGCAGAACAAACATAAAAGATATGCAACCTGCAATTATAATATTTTTTATTTTCATAGTATTAATATACACTCCTTACATTTTTGTATATTAATATAATATGATATAGCAGTTGCGAAAATGTAGAGATTTACAGAGAGAAAAAGCACAGTCAAAGGTAAATTACCCTTGACTGTGCCATAATGAAAATAATAGAAATGAAATTACGCCTCTAGTGCAACAAGCTCTGCATTCATACCGTCTAGCAAATCATCTTTACCTGCTGAAATAAGCAATGTAATTGTAGTTTCTGCACTTTCTGACAAAGTATTTAGCTTGTTAACAAAGTCCTTTAGCTGAGCCATATCATTTGAACAAATCTTAAATGTTGAATCAACAAAAATGTCTGTAACATCGTAGTTACCTGCACAAATACCACTGATAAAGCCAAATAGTACATCATAACCTGCAATACTATACTGGTCTGTATCAATTAATCTTGCCTTGTGTGTAACATCATATGTAAGCTTTGCACCCTTTTCAATTACTACTACATTACCAGTAGAATTAGAAACAGCCTCGTTAGCTAAAGCAATTAACTTCTTAGTTTTACCTGAGCCTTTATGTCCAATTAATAGTTTAACCATAATATTTTCCTCCTAGAAAATTATTTTATCCACAGCAGTGGTTATTAAATCCTTATGTAAGGTTGCGGGTTAAAATTAACCCAATCTAGCCTCCAAAGCAGCTTTTTGCTCTTCGTAGCCAGGTTTGCCAAGCAATGCAAACATATTCTTCTTGTAGCTTTCAACGCCAGGCTGGTTAAATGGATTTACTGCAAGCATATAACCGCTGATAGCACAAGCCTTTTCAAAGAAATAGATTAAGTAGCCAAGCTCTGACTCTGTCATTTCCTCTACATTAAGAACAATGTTAGGAACGCCACCGTCATTATGAGCAAGTACAGTACCCTCGAAAGCCTTTTTGTTTACAAAATCCATTGTCTTGCCTGCAAGGAAGTTAAGACCATCTATATTGCCCTCTAGCTCGCCAAGAACAATCTCGCTTTTTGGCTTTTTAATGTTAACAACAGTTTCAAACATAGAGCGTGTACCCTCTTGAATAAACTGACCCATAGAATGAAGATCTGTTGAGAATACAACACCAGCTGGGAACAAGCCCTTGTTGTCTTTACCTTCACTTTCACCAAATAACTGCTTGTACCATTCTGTCATCATTGTAAATGCAGGCTCGTAGCTTACTAGAATTTCAATACTCTTACCCTTACGGTTTAGAATATTTCTTGTAGCAGCGTACTTATAACAATCATTTGTTGATAAATCATCATTGTTGAAATCGTCTTGAGCCTTTTTAGCACCAGCCATTAAAGCGTCAATATCTGCACCAGATACAGCTATTGGCAACAAACCAACTGCTGTTAAAACAGAGAAACGACCGCCAACATCATCTGGAACAACAAAAGTTTCATAGCCCTCTTCATCAGCAAGAGCCTTTAATGTACCACGAGCCTTATCAGTTGTACAGAAGATACGCTCTTTAGCACCCTCTTTGCCATATTTCTTCTCAAGCATTTCTCTAAATACTCTAAAAGCGATAGCAGGTTCTGTTGTAGTACCTGATTTTGAAATCATATTAATAGAAACATCTTTGCCCTCACAAATTTCCATAATATCAGCAAGGTAAGATGAGCTAATGCTGTTACCAACATAGTAAATGTCTGGTGTATCCTTTTTCTTAGCGTTATAATTTTGAGAATGGATAAACTCGATAGCTGCTCTTGCACCAAGATATGAGCCACCAATACCAATAACTATAAATACATCAGTATTTTTCTTAATCTTTTCTGCAGCCTGCTTAATACGAGCAAACTCCTCTTTATCATAATCAGTTGGAAGTGTAAGCCAGCCAATAAAGTCATTACCTAAACCTGTGCCGTTATGAAGAGCGTCGTGTGCTACTTTAACCTGAGCCTCAACAGCTGTATACTCCTCATTGCTTACAAAACCTGACAAGTATTTGTCTGAAAAAGTTGTTGCCATTTTTATGTCCTCCTAAACATCTTGTAAAATGAACAAGTAATGTGTTTATATAATACAATACTTTGTCTATTTTTTCAAGTTCTTAATACAAATTTTTATAACTTTTTTATATTTTGTACATAAAATCCATTTATACATATTTATAAATAAATTTTAGGTATGTGCAAGTAAATATTTTACTTTTTTCAGCGATTTTAGGTTCTAATGGAAAATTTGAACCACTTTATCTTTTCAGCACACTAAAATTATGATGTTATTATATTAAAAAGAAAAACTCTGTTCCTATGAACAGAGCTATCTTTGATGATAATAGAATTCAATCCTATACATAAGATAAAGAAAAAGGAGTAACTTAAATTCGACTAATGTGAATTAACTTACAACAATATAATAGCACAAATTATTGTATTGTCAATAGTTTTTTATGCTGATTTTTGGGATATTTGTACATTTTTAAGAAGTAAATAAAAATATTTGTAACTTTTATATATAATCAACAATGACAAATATAATTTGTTGCTACTTTGGTGTTCTTTTGATGTTATTTTTTCCAATATTTATATTTTATTATTATTTATATATAATAATTTTTAATATATTTTGGTAAAACAACCTTTAACAATCTTCTAATTTAAGAAAATTTCCCACCATTAAATATCGTCTTTAAAATTATCCAAATCATAATCCTGATAGTTGTGGTCATCTTGACAACTACAGTCATCATCACCTGTATGATGATGTGTTAAATTGCCTACAACCTCTCCCCTTCTTACAGATAATCTACTTTTCTCCTCTTCAATTCTTTCAGCTAATATTTCTTTGAATTTTCTGGAATTTTTAATATTCTTAATAATTAATTCCGGATGAGTTATATCCTGAGAATATAGATGAATGGTACCAAGTCCAAATATTTTTTGCATCAATGAACATGAATAATTCATATCTAAAATTCTATAATGCAAAATTTCGCTTTCTTTTGATACTAACAAACCTGTTTCTATAACCAAACGCTTATCAGTAATAATATACTTAGTAAATGTAAAAGGCAAGCCTAAAAACAGCCATCTTTGCCTTTCTCTTGTAATTTCTTTTTCAGCCATATTTTTTCCTCCTATGTACTCTATAAGGGACAGCACACAATTATTTGTATGCTGTCCAATATTTTTTAATCACCAAATGAAATACCCATTGCCTTTGCACATTCAATTTCTGAACAATCTACAGGCACGGTTTTTAGTTTTCCTGCAATCTCTGAAAGTGGCACAGCCACAATTTTGTCACCTCTTAATGCTACCATATTACCATATTCTTCGTTAATGATAAGCTGTGCAGCTTTAGCACCAAAAAATGTTGACAAAGCTCTGTCATAAGGGCAAGTGTCGCCACCACGTTGCATATGACCAGGAACAGCAATTCTTGTTTCGTGACCTGTTCTTTCTTGAATTTCCTTTGCAAGTTGAGTTGTAAATGTTCCATTTGGTTGTTTTGCAATAATTGCTTTTCTCTCTTTTTTAGGTAGCTTTGCAACTTCATCAGGCACAGCACCCTCTGCAATGGCAATAACAGAAAAATGCTTGCCACTACGCTCTCTGTCTACAATCTTTTTTATAACGCTATCTACATTATATGGGATTTCTGGCAATAGAATAACATCTGCACCACCTGCAATACCTGCATATAAAGTAAGCCAGCCAACTTTATGACCCATAACCTCTATTACAAATATTCTACTATGGGATTCAGCAGTAGTGTGAATAGCATCTATACATTCTGTAGCTACATTAATACCACTTTGGAAGCCAAAGGTTTTGTCTGTACCCCAAAGGTCGTTATCAATAGTTTTAGGTAAAGATACTATGTTTAAGCCCTCTTCTCTTAAAAGGTTAGCAGTTTTTTGGGAGCCATTACCACCTAGTACAACAAGACAATCTAACTTTAAATAATTATAGGTCTTTTTCATACAAGCAACTTTGTCTATACCATCATCACCAATTACACGCATTAGTTTAAATGGTTGACGAGATGTACCTAAAATTGTGCCACCTTTGCTTAATATGCCTGAAAAATCCTCTTGACTCATTTTTTTATAGTCGCCGTGGATAAGTCCCTTATATCCGTTTAATATGCCTATTATTTCAAGATTTTTTTCACCATAATGTGCATAAAGTGTCTTTGCCACACCACGCATTGTTGCGTTTAACCCTTGGCAATCTCCACCACTGGTAAGAAATCCGATTCTTTTTATCATAAAAAACTCTCCTTAATTATTTATTATTGCGAGCAAATTTTGGTGTGCCTATTGGTTGTTGCACGCTCTCTTTTTTAGCCTCTTTAAGAGCCTTTTTGGCTTGCTTTGCAAATTCCATTTGGCTGTTTACCTTGCGTTTACCACGCTTGTCAACCAAAGTATATGAAGTGTCGCTGTTTTGTACTCTTGTATTTACAGTATCATTAAGCATTAATTCTAATATATCTTCACTACGCTTTTTAAGGGCTTCATCTTCTACAGGGAATACAAGCTCCACTCTTCTGTCAAGGTTTCTAGGCATCCAGTCTGCACTGCCCATATAAATTTGTGGATTTCCGCCATTTTCAAATTTGAAAATTCTGCTATGCTCTAACAGCTGACCAACAATACTATAAACAGTGATGTTTTCACTATAGCCCTGTAGCTGTGGAATAAGACAGCAGATACCACGAACTATTAATGTTATCTTTACACCTGCTCTTGAAGCACTATATAGTAAATTAATTATGCTAGGGTCAACTAAGGAATTAACCTTTGCCACTATACCACTTGGCAGACCAGCGTTGTGATTTTCGATTTCTTTCTTAATTTTATCCTCAAAAAAGCTACGCATACCTGTAGGTGCCACAACAAATTTATGATATTCCGGTGGCAGAGAATAGCCTGTAATTACATTAAATAAAGATGAAGCATCTACTCCAAATTCCTCTCGACAGGTAAACATACCTATATCTGTATAAAAACGAGCAGTACTATCGTTATAGTTACCAGTAGCCATATGCAAATAACGGCGTATACCGTCGCTTTCTTTTCTTACAACAAGACAAATTTTACAATGGGTTTTTAAGCCTGTTAAACCGTAAATAACGTGACAACCCGCTTTCTCTAGTTTTTTTGCCCAATGTATATTATTTTCTTCATCAAATCTAGCTTTAAGTTCTACCAATACAGTAACCTGTTTACCATTTTCCGCAGCCTTACTTAGTGCCGCAATAATAGGAGAATTGCCACTTACACGGTAAAGAGTTTGCTTAATAGCCAATACATTAGGGTCCTCTGCTGACCTTTTGATAAACTCCAAAACAGAATCAAAGCTTTCGTAAGGGTGGTGGACAAGTCTATCACGAACTCTTATAGCTTCAAAAATGTCATCATATCCATAAAAATCAGCAGGAGGATTTACAGGAGTTATAGTTTTAAAATGTAAATCCGGATTATTATCCACTCTACAGAATTTTGACAAGAATGTTAAATCTAACGGACCTGACACCTGATAAATTTCTTGCTCGTTAACATTAAGCATTTCCACAAGGAAATCTCGCAATTCAGTATCTATACGCTTATTAATTTCTAAACGAACAGGCTTACCACGCTTACGCTGTCTAATAGAGTTTTGAATTTCTACCAATAAATCCTCTGCTTCTTCATCAATTTCCAAATCGGAATCTCGTGTAATTCTAAAAGGAGAGTAGGCACTTATTCTATACAGCTCAAACAATTCTTGTAGCTTGTACATTATAACCTTTTCAAGCATTACAAATACTCTGTCCTCACCTTTATTTGGAACTTCCAAAAATCTTGGTAAAATAGATGGCACTTGAATTACTGCAAATACAGATTCTTCGTCGATATTTTTTAGTTTTACAGCAATGTTAAGGCTTTTATTTGCCAACAATGGAAACGGTCTGCTGGTATCCACTGCAAGTGGAGTTAACACAGGGAAAATATCTGACTGGAAATATTTTTCTATATACTCCAACTGTTCCTTATTAAGGTCATTTATTTCTGAAAATACAAAATGATGTTGCTTTAACTCTGGTAAAACAGAGCGACTTAAACAGGAGTACTGTTTTTTTGCCAACAAATGTATTTTTTCTGATAGCTTATCAAATAATTCTTGAGGAGTATAGCCACTTGGGTCCTGTTTTTTTAGTCCTTGATGGATTTGGTCTAAAACTCCTGCAACACGCACCATAAAAAATTCATCTAAATTAGATGAAGTAATACTAAGAAACTTTATCCTTTCAAACAACGGGTTGTTCTTATCCTTTGCCTCTTCTAAAA
>JAXKHT010000092.1:0-8381 GCA_036549705.1 Acutalibacteraceae bacterium
AAATCACATAATTTAAGGGCTGCTTCACTTTCGCTAGTGAGACAGCCCCTTTTAACAGGTTATTTATATTTTTTAATTCTCTCTATTAATTTTGGGATAGCTGTTTCAAAGTCTACACCATACCAATTATAATCGTTGTTTTTAAGGGTAGCTTCAATACAGTCTGCTGTAAAGTCTACAGCTATTTGCAAAGCATCTTCCTTTGTAACATTGTTTTGCATTAATGCCCCTGTAAAGGTAGATGCAAATATATCCCCTGTACCGTGAAAACTTTTTGGGAATTTCTTTGAGTAGCACTCAAAAAATTGTCCTGTTTTTTTGTCATATGCCATTGCACCCAACTTGCTGTCGTCAAAGCTAATTCCTGTAAGAACGCAATAATCACAGCCTAAATCGCTTAACCCTGTAAGGATATTTTGTATGTCCTGTTTGGTGTAATTTTCGCCAATGTATGGTATTTTAAGCATATAGCAGGCTTCTGTAAGGTTTGGTACAATTACATCTGCTTGACCACACAGCTGTGCCATTCTGTCAGCAAAACTTTGGGTAAAGCCCTTGTACAGCTTACCGTAGTCAGCCATAGCAGGGTCAACTATAACAATGTTACTGTCTGTTTTGAAATCCTTAAATAGTTGCTCCATAAGATTAATCTGCCTTACAGAGCCTAAGTACCCTGTGTGAATTGCGTCAAATGTTAAGCCCTGACTTCTTAGCATTTGGGAAACAGGTTGAATTTCATCAGTTAGGTCATGAAATGTAAAATCAGGAAAAGCAGTGTGGCAAGACAACACAGCTGTAGGTATAACAGAAGCCTCTACTCCCATTGCAGAAATAACAGGCAAAGCTACCGTTAGCGAACATTTACCTACACAAGAAATATCTTGTATTGTTATAATTCTTTTCATACTTACTTATTCCTTTCCTTTTACATAATCTAACATTAATATTCAACCCAGTTGCAAACATTTATAACCAATTTTACATAGGCTTAAATTAAGATTGTTATAAGTATATAGCTTTTTATTTTTATTTTCAAGGGTATGGTGGTAAAACGTAATAATACTTTATACACACCACTTGAATTAAGTTAAATTATAGGATATAATATTGTGTATGCTGTTTTATACTATATAAAGAAATGAGGTTGTTTATATATGAATAAATTACTAAAAAGATTGGTTGCCTTGGCTGTGGCAACTGTGGCAGTTTTCTCTTTTAGTGGCTGTGGTATGAAACCTGCTGCTGTGCCAGAGGAAAACAAAACAGTTATAAGTAAATTCGAAAGCAAAACAGGTATTGACGGTATCTGCAAAACCTTGTTTGACAAGGAGTATGTTGAGGATAGCTGTGTAATAACTAATGCCGAGCTTATTGGTGCAACAAAGGGTTACAGATTAACAGCTAAAACTGTTAATGGTTCTAACTTTAACATAGAAATTTATCAGTATGACACTGCTAATATGAATGATACAGGTAAAGCTGTTGTAGAAAGTGTAAAAAAGAACAGTTCATTTGACCTGTTTGGTAAGTCTGTGCCATATTGCTATATGTCTGCAACAGACCAATATATGTTTATTTACCCAGACCCAAAGTCTGTTTCTACTAAAGCAGATGACGAAGAAAACCAAAAGCGTTTGAAAGATATTAAGGGTATTGTAAATAACGCTGAGGTAAAATAAAATTTGTTATGCTAGACTCTCTATCACCATTATTGTGGTAGAGAGTAGTTTTTTTGTTTAAAATTTGGAAAAATATTGAATTATTTTGTGATAACTGTTATTATTAATGTGTATAGCCTTTTGTTTGATTAATATGCAGATATGTGTAGTATAGGTGTATGTTATAATGCAGTATATTAAGATATTTAGGGCTATTTTATAATATAAATGTATATAGATTTTTGTTAAGGTAAGTGTTGATATTTAATGATTAATGATATTTAGTGTGGGTGATGTTTTATGAAATTGAAGTGCATATTGTCATTAATGTTTACAGCTGTGGTTATGCTGGTTAACACAGGGTGCGATATTACTGTTGTGGCTAATCACGCTACAGAAGCGGTTACTGAGCCTGCTACAGAAGCTAAAAAAAATTACTGTAAGGTGCAAATTCAATCTTATGATAAGCAAAGTCTTACAGATAATGTAACCTATACAATTAAAAAGCTGGATATAACCGGAGATGCGGAAATAATAGAAGAAAATTTGAAAACTTTTAGAGGATTAGTAGAGGTTAATATTGAGGCTGGTAAATATGAAATAAGCTCCAGTTCAGGTGTGTATAACGAAACTATAGTAATTGATGAAGATGAAACCAGCTTTGTTATATCAGCTGAAAATAACCCTATGTACAGTATCTTGGATAGTACCAAAAAAATCTGCTTTATTGGTGACAGTATCACCAAGGGTACTGTTACAGACGGTGAAGGTTGGTACAGTGGCTTGTTGGCAAAATTTCCAAACATTAAACAGGTAGATGTAGCAGCACTGGGTGGTCAAACCTCGGCTTCATTGTTTGATGACCAGGAAAATATGAATATAATAAAAGAATCCAAAGCAACTACATATGTTATCGCCTTGGGTGTTAATGATGTTATATATCGCTACAAAGATGACCGTGCAACAACATATACAGCAAATGAATATTTACAGAATATGAAAAAGCTGGTTCGTTTTATAAACGAAAAGAATAACAATACAAATTATGACTTTATATTTATTGCTCCTTTTGAGCATACCAATAAATATTCATACACTCTGCCTAAATATATTCAAAGAGATAACACCCACAGGGAATACACCTGTGCATTATATAATTGGTGTAACATAAGAGGCTATACTTTTGTTGCCCCAATGAATTATATTAAAAATACATTGGCAACTGTGGAGGATTCCTCTGAATATATGAAGGACGATGTTCACCCCCTATATCCTTTGGGTACAGTATTGTATTCCGAGGGTGTGTATGAAAGCTCTGTTTTAAACACGATAGGTACACTTAAAATTAATCAGAATTTTTACAGAGAAGAAGAAAGACAAAGAACAGCTTCCAAATACAAAACATACCCTATTGACTACATTCAAACAGATGTTGATACAAATGTTATGAAAGATACATTTTTCACTATAACAGACCAATCAACAGGTATGTATCTGTCATTGAAAAAGGACGGAACAGAGGGTGAATATAAATTTGACCAGCTTTCATCAGACCCTCATTATTATCACTCTGTAAATTCTGACGGTACTTTTATTATTAATGATATACCACAAGGTGGCTATACAATTAATTTTGAGTACAATAAACAGGGTTATTCTCCATATTTAGAATGTCAAACAGTTTTTGTTAATGGTGGAATAATACAAACCAACGCAACGCTGTATATGAAAGACAAGATAGATGGTTAATTTATATAATTGGCACAGCAATATGAATTTGTAAATATTAGCATAAACCTCCCTATGTGGGTAATACTAAAGTCAGGTATTACCACACAGGGAGGTTTTTTATGCAATACAATAAGGTTGAAATATGTGGGGTAAACACAGCTAAGCTTAGGGTGCTTAAAGAAGATGAAAAAATAGCATTATTAAAAATTATGCGTGAGGGTACACCAAGCCAAAGAGCAAGAGCAAGAGAGGAAATGATAAGTGGAAATTTAAGACTTGTTCTAAGTGTAGTGCAACGCTTTACCAACCGTGGCGAATGTCCTGACGATTTATTTCAGGTTGGGTGCATAGGCTTAATTAAGGCAATAGATAATTTTGATATTTCTGTTGGTGTTAGATTTTCGACCTATGGCGTACCAATGATAATTGGAGAGTTGCGTAGGTTTTTGCGTGACAACAACAGTGTAAGAGTAAGCAGGAGTATGCGTGACATAGCGTACCGTGCAATGCAAATTAAAGAGCAAATAATAGCAGAATACAACAAAGAACCTACCATTGAAGAAATAGCCAAAGAGCTGGATATGCCCAAGGAAAATGTTGTACTTGCTTTGGAAGCCATTGTAGAGCCTGTGTCTTTATACGAACCAGTATTCTCAGACGGAAACGACACTATCTATGTTATGGACCAAGTAGGTGACAACAATGACGAAAAAAACTGGCTTGAGGAGTTAGCCTTTAGAGAGGCTATGGAAAACCTTTCTAACCGTGAAAAAACAGTGTTGAATTTACGCTTTTTTAAGGGAAGAACTCAAATGGAGGTAGCCGACGAAATAGGTATAAGTCAAGCACAGGTTTCAAGAATCGAAAAGGGTGCATTGAAAAAATTAAAAGCGAGATATAGCTTAAATCTTCATTAAACTTTGTTATACTAATCTTCATTCAATAATAAGAAAACTAGGATTAGTATAACAAGTAATATACATAATTGTATAAGTTATAATAATCAACCCAACAGTCATAGTCTTGAAATTAGTATGATTTTTATGTATTATATTGTATATATAATTCTTGTTAAAGGATGTAGAATAATGACTGTTGCAGAATTAAAAGAAATACTGGTGTTAAGGTCTGCATACCAAGGTATGAACCTTTCTAGAAATATAAATGGATGCTACATAGGTGACTATTTAAGTGTGGTAATGAAAAACGCCAAGGCAAATAATATATGGATAACTGTTGTAAATAATCAAAACACTGTTGGTGTGGCTATGCTTAAAGGTTTAAGCTGTATTATAATGTGCGAAAATATAAAGCCTACAGCAGAAGCATTGAAAGAGGCGATGGAAAAGAACATTCCTATTTTACTCAGCGAAAAAACAGCTTACCAGCTGGCTGTAGAAATAAGTAAGGTGATATAAATGCAAAGCGTACTTGATTGTATATTCCAGCTGGTAGAAAACGCTTTAGAGGCAAAGGCTACTATTATAAAGATTGGTGTATTTCAAAGGGACGCCAAAAGATTGGTTTTAATTATTGAAGATAACGGAAATGGAATGTCCGAAGAAAATTGCAAATTATCCCAAAGTCCATTTTTCACTACAAAAGATAAAGAGGTAGGTATGGGAATACCTATGGTAAAAGAAATGGCATTGCGTACCGGTGGAGATTTTGCAGTAGAAAGCAACAGCAGTGGTGGCATTACAGTTTCTGCCCTATTTAAGCCTTACAACATAAATATGATACCAATAGGAGATTTGTACAAGGGGATTAAATGGCTAATTAAAGCATATCCCAATATAGATTTTGTCCTTACACAAAAAACAGGTAATAAAAACATTACCATAGACACCAGATTTTCAAAGCCTCAGGTGTAATTTTATATGGATACACTTAGTAATATTTTACTTGTTATAGGAATTTTAATTTTGTTGTACAGTGTGGTAACAGTAACAGCTATTATAATTTTTTCTGCAAAAACGCCTAAAAAACAACCTCATACTCTTGTGGTGCTGGGCTGTAAAATAAAAGACAGTAAGCCTACAAAAAGCCTTAAACGTAGACTGGACTGTGCCTGTAGCTATTTAATAAATAATAAAAATGTTTATTGTATAGTGTCAGGTGGCAAAGGAAATGATGAGAATATTTCTGAAGCTGAATGTATGTACCGTTACTTAACAGATAAAGGAATAGACCAAAGCAGAATTATAAAAGAGGAACATTCTACCAACACAAAGGAAAATATATTAAATTCTGCAAGGCTTATTCAAAATAACAATTTGCCCAGTAATATAGTTATAGCAACAGACTTTTATCATCATCTTCGTGGAAATATAGTTGCAAAAAAGCACAAAATATCTGTAATTGGTGCTGTCAGCTGTGTACCAACGGTTAAAATGATTATTATAAATATTATCCGAGAGCTTATAGCCATTCCTGTTGAAATATTAAAGCCAAAGGATAGGAGTTATTAATATTAAAATCTATTAATATTAAACTCTAATTAAATTTAGAAATATTTAAATTGAGATTGCACGTGTTAAACAAAGTAAGATGAGCTATATACAATAACCAAACAGAAGCAGATAACACCTATTTAGTGGCTGTTATCTGCTTCTGTAATTTTGAAAAGGTTTCAATTAAATATTCTGTTATTCACCTATAATTTTAATAAGTACGTGCTTTCTTCTTTTTCCGTCCATTTCGTAATAAAAAATTTGTTCCCAAGTGCCAAAATCCAGTGTTCCCTTTGTAATGGCACATACAACCTCTCTGCCCATTATAGTTCTTTTTAAGTGGGCGTCTGCGTTATCTTCAAAGCCGTTGTGGGCATATTGGCTGTATGGTTGCTCTGGTGCAAGTTTTTCCAGCCACACCTCATAGTCGTTGTGTAATCCTGGTTCGTCATCATTAATAAACACACTGGCGGTAATGTTCATTGCGTTAACCAAAACCAGCCCCTCTTTTATTCCGCTATCATTTATAGCCGATTGCACCTGTCTTGTAATGTTTACTATTCCTCTGCGTTCAGGTATATTAAAAAATAATTCTTTTCTGTACGATTTCATTAAAAATTCTCCTTGCTATTAGAAATTGGCACCATTCCAGCCCCAAAACTCTGTTGGTTCATATTTTACATATGTTTTAGATGCAGGTATATTAAGCTCCTCTGACAATATTGTGCATATTTGGGCTGTAAGTTTGTTCAGCTTGTCTTCAGATGCAGTGCCTAAAAATTTAACCTCTACAAAAGCTATAGGAGAACTGCAATTACCAGCAAAATACATAGAAGTTTCTCCTGTAAAGCCTAACATAAGAAATGCCTCGCATTTATCTATAACAGAAATAGCCTGTGCATATCTGGTTTTAATTTTTAACTCCTGCTCTTTATTAATTTTTACATTTGTCATTGTGTTTATAAATGGCATAATATAACCCCCAACTTAAATTTATACATATACTTTACTACATTACACAGTGCAAAACAAGTAAAAAGTTCTTTTACAACAACAAATTTTTTAGATTTACTCTTTATATTTGTAAAAATATAATGTATAATATGCTTAGGTTACCATGTGTTTGCGTGGTAAGATAATTTATTAAATGGAGTGATTTCAAATGGCATTGGTAAATGCAAAGGAAATGCTTACAAAAGCAAAAGAGGGCCACTATGCAGTTGGTCAGTTTAACATTAACAATCTAGAGTGGACAAAGGCTATTCTTCTAACAGCTCAGGAGCTAAACTCTCCTGTTATTCTTGGTGTATCTGAGGGTGCAGGTAAGTATATGTGTGGCTACAAGACAGTTGTAGGTATGGTAAATGGTATGCTAGAGGAGCTAAATATTACTGTTCCTGTTGCTCTACACCTAGACCACGGTTCATATGACGGTGCTAAGGCTTGTATCGAGGCTGGTTTTAGCTCAATTATGTTCGACGGTTCTCACTATGCTATTGAAGAGAATGTTGAAAAGACAAAGGAACTTGTTGCTATTTGTAACGAGCTTGGTCTATCTATTGAGGCTGAAGTTGGTTCTATTGGTGGCGAGGAAGACGGCGTTGTTGGTGCTGGTGAATGTGCTGACCCTAAGGAGTGTAAGATGATTGCTGACCTAGGTGTTACAATGCTTGCTGCAGGTATTGGTAATATTCACGGTAAGTACCCAGAAAATTGGGCTGGTCTAAACTTTGACGTTCTTGCAAGCGTTCAGGAAGAAACAGGCACAATGCCTCTAGTTCTACACGGTGGTACAGGTATTCCTAGCGATATGATTAAAAAGGCTATTTCTCTAGGCGTTTCTAAGATTAATGTAAATACAGAGTGTCAGCTTGCATTTGCTGCTGCTACAAGAGAGTATGTTGAGGCTGGTAAAGACCAGCAGGGTAAGGGCTTTGACCCAAGAAAGCTTCTTGCTCCTGGTTTTGAGGCTATCAAAGCAACAGTTAAAGAGAAGATGGAGCTATTCGGCTCAGTAAACAAGGCTTAATTTTAGGCTATTCTGTAATGTGCTATTTATCCCACTTGCTATGCAGGTGGGATTTTTCTTGTTTTTTCAGAATAGGAAGAAACTTTGTGGTTCAAATGTGGCAGATATATTGGAATCAATGGAAGAAAGCAAGTGCAAGATTTAGTAATCTAAGCAACTTGGCATAGACAAATACAAGGCTTGAGAGTGAGCAAATATCAGAAAGGCGATTGAAAAATCCATATCTTATATAGGTCACTAACAAATTAATACCTTGTATCTTTGGGATATGATGACATACTCCAAAGATACAAGGTACTACACTCGAATTATTAAACCGCCGTGTATCAAACTATACGCACAGCGGTGTGAGAGGGTATCTATTTACTTAATAGATACCCTCAGACTGTAGACAAAGCACCAATATTGGGCTTTGTTTTTTTGTTTTCAGAGAGGAAATATGGTATAATAAAGGTACGGAAGTGGTGATAAAAATGCTTAATAAAACAGAAGAAAAACGAAATCAAATAC
>JAXKHT010000093.1:0-3685 GCA_036549705.1 Acutalibacteraceae bacterium
GATGATATGTATTACAGAAGCTTTTTTAGGCACACTGGGGTTGCTGTGTGCAAAAATTGCTAGCTGGACGCTTTTCGACTATTACCCGGGTTGACTTATGTCTATCCGGTTTTTAAATAGGTACGGGTGAAACACCCGGCAGGGTGTAAGCTTAGTACATGAAAAGGGTTGCCCGCCAACTAACAATATTTAAGGAGGCGATGATTGTGGCAGTCAAGGAAAAAATCAGAATCAGACTAAAGGGTTATGACCATCAGTTAGTAGATCAGTCAGCAGAAAGAATAGTTGCTACTGTAAAGAAGACAGGTGCTAGAGTATCAGGTCCTGTTCCACTACCTACAGAGAAGCAGGTTGTAACAATTCTAAGAGCTGTTCATAAGTATAAGGATAGCCGTGAGCAGTTCGAGATTAGAACTCATAAGAGACTAATCGACATCCTAAGACCGTCAAATAAGACAGTCGAGGCATTAATGAGTTTAGAACTCCCTGCCGGTGTTGAAATTGCTTTAGACCTATAATATAGGACAAGTAAAATCAACCTACCGTACAGTTGGGGTCATGTTGGCAAAAGCCAACCAATAACCTTATAGGAGGCATTATAAATGCAGAAAGCACTAATTGGTAAGAAAATCGGTATGACACAGATTTTCGACGAGAAGGGAAATGTCGTTCCCGTAACAGTTGTAGAAGCAGGCCCATGCGTTGTTTCTCAGATTAAAACTGTTGAAAACGACGGTTACGCATCAGTTCAGCTAGGTTATGGCGATATGAAGGCTCACAAGGTTAACAAGCCAATGAAGGGTCACTTTGACAAGGCAAATGTTGCTCCAAAGAAGACACTTCGTGAGTTCAGATTTGATGACACAACAGCTTACGAGCTAGGTCAAATCATTAAAGCTGATGTATTTGCTGCTGGAGATAAAGTAGACGTTACTGGCACAAGCAAAGGTAAGGGCTACGCTGGCGTTATTAAGCGTTGGAATTTCCAGAGACTAAAGGAAACACACGGTTCAGGTCCAGTTGCAAGACACGGTGGTTCAATGGGTGCATGTTCAAGTCCTTCAAGAGTTTGGAAGGGTAAGAAGATGGCTGGCCACCTAGGTGCAGAAAAAGTTACAGTACAGAACCTGGCAGTAGTTAAGGTTGACGTAGAGAACAACCTAGTAGCTATTAAGGGCGCTGTTCCAGGCCCTAACGGTGGAATCGTAGTAATTCGTGACACCGTAAAGGCGTAAGAAAGGAGGAGTTTGAATGCCTAATATAGCAGTACTAAATATGGCTGGTCAGGAAGTTTCTACTATCGAGCTTTCAGACGCTATATTCGGAATTGAGCCTAACGCTGCAGTTATGCACCATATGGTAGTTAACTACCTAGCTAATCAGCGTCAGGGTACACAATCAGCATTAACAAGAGCAGAAGTTTCTGGTGGTGGCAGAAAGCCATGGAGACAGAAGGGTACAGGCCATGCAAGACAGGGTTCAACAAGAGCTCCACAGTGGACACACGGTGGCGTTGTATTTGCTCCAAAGCCAAGAGATTATAGCTATACAGTAAATAAAAAGGTTAGAAGACTTGCTATGAAGTCAGCTTTCTCAGCTAAGGCTGCAAGCAACGAGATCATTGTTATTGACTCTATCACAACAGATAAGTTCAGCACAAAGACAATGGCTGCAATGCTAAAGGCTGTTGGTAGCGAGAAGAAGGCTCTAATCGTTCTTCCAGAGGTTGATAAGAAGGTTATCAACTCAGCAAGAAACATTCCTGGCGTTAAGACAGCACAGGTAAACGAGCTAAACGTTTACGATATGCTAAATGCTAACAAGCTAATCATCGCTAAGGAAGCAGTTGAGAAAATTCAGGAGGTGTACGCATAATGCTAGCACAGGATATTATCATCAGACCAATCGTAACAGAAAAGAGTATGATGGGCATTGCTACTAAGAAGTACACTTTTGAGGTAGCTAAGGCTGCAAATAAAATTGAGATTGCTAAGGCAGTTGAAGAGCTGTTCAAGGTAAAGGTTGCTAAGGTTAACACACTTAACGTAAGAGGCAAGCTTCGCCGTCAGGGTAGATACGAGGGTTATACAAGAAGCTGGAAAAAGGCTTATGTAACTCTAACTGAAGACAGCAAATCTATTGAATTTTTTGAAGGCATGATGTAAGCCTGTTAAAAAATTAATTAAACAGGCAGAATGTATGGGGAGGCCATTTCCCCGCAAAGCCATCATGAGGAGAGTGAAAGACAATGGCTATTAAAGTATATAAACCTACCACTAATGCCAGAAGAAATATGTCAGTTACTGACTATTCAGGCCTTTCAAAGGTTGCACCTGAGAAGAGCTTACTTGCTCCACTAAAGAAAAAGTCAGGTCGTAACAGCTATGGTAGAATTACTGTTCGTCACAGAGGTGGCGGTAACAGAAGAAAGTATCGTATTATTGATTTTAAGAGACAGAAGTTCGATATTCCAGGTACAGTACAGACACTAGAGTACGATCCAAACCGTTCAGCATTTATCGCTCTTGTTGAGTATGCAGACGGCGAGAAGAGCTATATCATAGCTCCTAACGGTATGAAGGTTGGCGATACTGTTGTTGCTGGTGAGTCAGCAGATATTAAGCCTGGTAACGCACTTCCACTAGCAAATATTCCAACAGGTACATTTATCCACAACGTAGAGCTTTACCCAGGCAGAGGTGCTCAGTTAGCAAGATCTGCTGGTAACCAGGCTCAGCTAATGGCTAAAGAGAATGGTCTAGCACTTCTAAGACTTCCTTCTGGCGAGCTAAGAAATGTACCAGTTAACTGTATGGCTACAATCGGTCAGGTAAGTAACATCGACCACGAGAACGTTAAGATCGGTAAAGCTGGTCGTAAGCGTAATATGGGTTGGAGACCAACTGTAAGAGGTTCTGTTATGAACCCTAACGATCACCCACACGGTGGTGGTGAAGGTAAAAGCCCAATCGGTCGTCCAGGTCCTGTTACTCCTTGGGGTAAACCAGCTCTTGGCTATAAGACAAGAAAGAAGAAGAACCGTTCAGACAAGCTTATCGTAAAGCGTAGAAACGGTAGATAATAGGCATACAGAAAGGAGCTTTCGAAATGGGAAGAAGCATTAAAAAGGGCCCTTATGTACAGCCTGTACTTTACAAAAGGGTACTAGAAATGAACGCAGCTGGCGAAAAGAAGATCCTAAAAACATGGAGTAGATCTTCAACAATTTTCCCAGACTTTGTAGGTCACACATTTGCTGTTCACGATGGACGCAAGCACGTTCCAGTATATGTAACTGAAGATATGGTTGGTCACAAGCTAGGCGAGTTCGCACCAACAAGAACATACAGAGGTCACGCTGGTTCTAAAACATCTAAGAAATAAGGCGGAAGGAGATAATAGAAATGGCAGAATCAAGGGCTTATTTAAAGTTTGTCCGTATTTCACCACGTAAGGTTAAGATTGTTCTTGACTTAATCAGAAACAAGCCAGCAGATTACGCAATGGCTATTCTAAAGCATACTCCTAAGGCCGCTTGCGAGCCACTGGAGAAGCTGCTAAAGTCAGCTATGGCAAATGCAGAGACAAACCACAATATGGACGTATCAAAACTATATGTAGCTGAGTGTTCAGTTAGTCAGGGTCCAACCCTAAAGCGTATTCGTCCAAGAGCACAGGGTAGAGC
>JAXKHT010000094.1:0-6421 GCA_036549705.1 Acutalibacteraceae bacterium
AAAAAGAAAATCAATAATAACCCACATATTAAAACTAATAATAATTCAATATCAATTATTTGTTCTAATAAATTTAGTTTAAAATAAGGTTTGTCTTTTCTTTTATGATTTTTGAAATTAAAGAAATGTGCTTAATAATATCTATAAATGTTAAAGTGATAACACACATAATGAAAATATTTATAATAAGAATAATATTCATAGTTTTTTGGCTCCCATTATACATTAATGAATTGTAAAATTCAATCAATAATTTTGTTAGTTTTCATTCCAAAAGTCTTTTACATAATCAGAGTAATCAAACTCTTTGTCTTCGAGCAATTTATTAAGTCAGTCCTGAACGATTGGTTTTACTGCTGTGTATATTTCATTTAGCCAATCGTTTAGATTATAAGTGAATTCTTCTTCGACATCATACTCGTTATCAAGAACGATTGATTCTTTAATGTATTGCCAATTAGGAATACGATACTCTAAATTAGCCACACCTTGCAAATTGAAAGATTAGAAATGGAAAATGAATCTTTAAAAGCACAGACCCAAAAATTGACTAGTCAAATGGAATATATTAAGAAAAATCCACTAATACGGATTATACTAAGATTTATTAAATTTGATATATAGTTATATAATATCTAAGTGACATACTGTGTGATTTTTTATGCCAGTGGGATAGAAAAATTCGTAAACAGTGAAATTAATACATAATTCTGAACCTTGCAGATTGTATACTTTAGAAATTGCTCCTGAAGTTATTCCTATATGAAGATTTGTTAATATACTCTCACATTCTTTTGAAGTTTGATAATAACCGAAAGTATATGAATATACATTAATAATACTGGTTTTCAGTGTTTTCCTATCAATAGTATTGCCCAATTCTTTTATAAGAGTTTTTACTATTATATCTTGATATTCGTATTTCATAAAATAAATCCTTTCCACTATTTAAAATCGGGACATTTTTTGTTTATCTGATTTGAGTTTTATTCATAAAGAAGCTAAACCGTCTTATTTAGTGCTTGTAAATGTGTATCCACCCAAATTTTATTTTGACATTTTACACGGTCTAATGTTTGCGATGGAACATATAGTGTGTTGCAACTTAAATCATACCAAAGGTTATCATCATTTATTTGTGGTTTAATATCAATTTCTATATGCGAACAATTTTCAATGATTTGCCCATTATCTCTATATGCGAATTTTAACTCGTGCCTAATTAATAATGAATTTAGAATTATTTCTGCGGAGATAATTTCTTTCTTATCCAAAATAAGATTTATAAAATGTAATTCATATTCTTGTTTTGGAGGTAAACTGATATTATTTAAAAGTATTTTTACTATTAAAATCATTAATGATACTCCAACCAACAATATGCCAATGGCTGTTGTAGCATTTTTCTTAATACTTGAAAAATAAGCTACAAAAACAATAATTGAAATTGTACCCATAACTGTTATTAGGAAAATAATTTTTTCTAATAATTTCTGTTTTTTGTATTTTCTCCTTGTTTCTCTAATTTTGTTTTGAAAATTTTCAATATCAAAATTAAGTAGTTTTGCTGTCATAAAATTAATCTCCTTGTGCATATAAAAAAGCAGAGCGTTATATTGCTCTGCCCTTGATACATTATCCTTATTTACTATTGATTAGTACATTCTCAATAACTTTATCGTTATACATACTATGTATTTCTTGTTGTTCTATTTTTGACAATGTTGTTATTGGTATTAGCTCACCAATCATAAAATCACCTGGCGAGAACAATTCTTTGTCACATTCAGACAGTGCTTGTTGGTAACACAACTGGTTAGTTGTAAAATTAAATATAATAAATTTCATATTATGGAATCCAACTAACGCATTATTATCCTGCGGTGTTTCAAAATTTTCTGCTAATTTCTTTCTTGAGTATAATCTTTCTGACATATTAATTCCTCCAATATATTGTATGTGCTGGGACAATTTGTCCCAGCTTTATTATGCTATAGAACTAATCTTTTTAGATAGGACAGACTTTACAATGTTAGAATCAAAGCGATTTTCTCGGATATTTTTGCGAATGGTTTTATCAATCTTTTTATAGCTTATAACATATTCCTCTTTACTTGAGGTAGACACTATGATTAATCCTGTTGCATCACTTGTTATTTTATAATCATCGTATGTACTCAATATAGGTAGTGATGATAAACGAATAATAGCTTCGCTTGGGGTTGGTGTATGAAATACATAATATTCGTATATATATTCTGTATTGTATATAGACATTAAAATTAACTCTATTAATTCGTTGTCTAGGGTAATGTTTGAGGAATTATTATCAATTTCATTTGTGATTTCTTTATTGTGTTCATTTGGCGTGTAAGCTATATCCTCGTTATAGTTTTGAGATGTTGACATATTTTCATTATTGACATTTTCCTGTTCTGTTGTAGTTGTGATTACTTCAATAACTTCTTCTGAGAATATATCGTCCAAGGCTTCAAATGTAAGCTCTTTATCTTGATAGGCTTTTAATTTTTTTCTCTGCTTTAGGGAGATTTTTTCGTTATTGTTTAGTAAATACCTAAATAAAATATTTTGATTTTCTATAGAAAAATAAGATATATCTACTGCAACAGTAAATGGTATTTGACCTGTGTCGACCATTTTAAGAAGCTGTTTGTTCAGATATGTTAATCTGATGTATCTATATATTTGTTTTCTGTTTGTGTTGTAATTCTCGGCTAATTTAGATGTTGTTGCGTTGGTTCCCAACTTTTCAAGTAGTTCAAGCTGTTCTTTGTAAGCGTATGCTAATTCAGAATATGTGTATTCATTGTTTCTGTCTGTATTGGTAGACAATAAAATAAATTTAGCTATATCTACCGACACATCTTTAACTATGACTGGAACAGTTTTGAGACCTGCCATTTTTGCTGCCGCAGCTCGATGTCTGCCGGCAATAATGTCATACCTACCATTTTTCTTTTTGCGAACCAATAAAGGCTCTAAAATACCTACTAACTTTACTGAATCAACAAGTTGTTCAGCCTTTTCTTTTCTAAATATAAAGTGCTGATTTTTAATTTCGTCCAATAATTCAACATCTACATTTTGAATATCGGACTCGTTCTTGTTGTCACCAAACATTTTATTGTATTCATCTTGTGGTGTTGGTATTGATTGTTTGCCTATGTTAAAAAGCATATATCACACCTCCGCTATGATTCTGTCAACAACCTTGTTGTAATTAATTCCAACATCACTTGAGTTATTTAACACAGGACAAGTGTTCATTATTGTGCTGTTGGAAACTTCGGCTCTGAATGGTATTGAAAAATCAAATACATAATCTCCATAGCTTTCTTTAGCTGCCTGAAACACGGATTTGCTCATTGTTGTATTTTTACGATACATAGTAAGCAAGATTCCTAGTAAATGTTGCTTGAGGGTATTTCCTTTTATTCTTAAAAATATGTTCAACATCTGATTAACACCCTCAAAAGCCCACAGTTCAGACTGTACAGGAATAAGTAGCTTATTACAGGCTGTCAGAGCATTAGTTACAATTAAATCTAAGCTGGGTGAACAATCAAAAAGTATATAGTCATAGTACGTAAAATAATCCTTTGAAAAAATACGCTTTATAACAGATGTACTGTCACTATCCATACCTAAAATAGAAACTGCACCTGATAACATATTATTACAAGGTATGTAGTCTACATTAAATTCACTGTGTCGTATAAACTGTTCTGTATTACATAAGTTAATCTGTGATACTTCCTGATGTATTAACTCACTCATTGTTGGCTTTCCATCAGATTTGTAACCTAAAAATCTTGATAAATGGTTTTGAGGGTCAAGGTCAATCAACAAAACTTTCTTATTTCTTTCAGCTAATCCTACTCCAATATTTATAACTGTTGTAGTTTTACCTACACCGCCTTTTTGATTTGCTACTGCGATTATTTCCATTTATATACATCTCACTTTCCTGTTTTGTTGGGACAAATTGTCCCAGTGTTTAATTAAAGTTCTATTTCTACTGGGACAATTTGTCCCAGCTATTCCATACTCATACATTCGGTTTCGACCTCTAATTCATAGCTAAATGTCTCTTTAGAAATCTCTTGAACTTCATTGCTTTGAAGCTCTCGTAAACCATTTGATATATTGTTTGACAAATATTTGTTAAGGGTCTCTGTAAACTCTGAAATCATATCATTGTAGGTGTTACTTACATTATCTAACGACTCTACGATTTTATCCTGGTTATCTGTAAGTTTTAAGTTCTCGTATTGACTTATTAAGTGCGACTGATGAGCTGATGTAATTTCTAAGCCTAATCTTTCGTGTATCATCAACGACAATGAATCTGCCTCTAACTCTATTTGTGCTACAGGCTTGATTTCCAAAACCTTTGTATTATTATGGAGTATCGAATGTGCAATTTCGTGTATTGTTGTGGAGAGCTTCTGTGTGCTTTCAAGTATTGAATTATGTTCTATTTTATTTTCTATAGGGGAGTATAATCCTCTTAGAGCAAGTGAGTTCAAATTCCTTTCGTTAATTGGAACATTTAGTATACTTTCAGCATAATGTTTAACCGCTTTATACAATATATCGTGTTCAACTGACGGATGACCGATTAGCAACTTAGGGTAATCGGATTTAGGACAGTTAGTTTGCATAATATCAAACACATTGCCAACCTTAAAACTCATTTTACTTTTGGTTTCTAATTTTCCTTGGTTGCTAAGTTTTTGTTGTTCTTTAGTAGCTTCACTGTATTTTATGTATTCTTCATTTGCTCTTATATACTTAATCGGAGTAGGTATTAGTACCTTGATACCCTTTTGTCCTTTTAGAACATTGTAACCAAGTTCTTGCCATTTCTTATATGAGCCAACAAACATTACATTTGGATTTTGACTGTAAATCAGCTTAGTGTTACGACTACTGTAATTATAAAATCGACTCTGAAATCTAAGTAATTCAAGATATTCTGATGAATTGCTTTTGAATGTAATGTTTATTTCCTCTATTCTTTTTTGTAGTTCCTCTTTTGTATTAAGAGTTTGTTTGCTGATTTTTAGTTCTTTCATAGATTGACCTCCTTATAAGTTTTATGTGTTGGTTGATATAACAAAAGGCAGAGCTGTACTTGATGCTCTGCCTTTTGTTATATCAACTTAATTTACAAAATTAGATAATTATTATATTATTGTGATAAATAGTTTTTTAGGGGGAATAAGAATGGAAATATACGATTGGAGTCATCAACTATACGGTGAAGCATTACTAAAATTTATAGAAAACACTAAATATTCCTTACAGCCAACATCTTATGACAGTTATATAAAATACGGTACAAAGATTGCAGAATATTTTAACAAGCATAATATACATACCAACGAACTTACACCGGAAATAATTGAAGAATATTATAATTACATTCGTAGACAATCCAATGTATGCGAAAATACAGTTAGGCATTATCATGTTTTAATTTACAAGTTTTGCAAATGGCTGTATAATAGGGGTTATAGGGAAGATAATCCTGCTGATAGAATTGATAAACCAAAGGTTGCTCCATACAGAGCTCATTACTACTCGGCTGAGCAATCAAAAAATTTAATAATCTTTGTAAAACAGCGTTATCCGGATTATCTAACTGCGATTTTACTTGCATTACAATTTGGATTAAGACGTTCTGAGGTTTGTGGTTTAAGATTTGGTGATGTTGATTTTAGTATGAACACGCTTACGGTAAATGGAAAAATTGTAAAAACTAAAGGTAACGAAAAAGGTAAACCACAATATGTATACAGTGAAACACTAAAAAGCAGTAGCAGTAACAGAACATTGCCGTTTGGAGAAGCTTTTGCTGAATACCTAAAAACACTAATGACTCCAGATACTAAGCCTAATGATTATGTGTTTACAATAGGAAATAATGATTTTGTTAAACCTGACAGAATAACATATACCTTTAGAAAAATGTTAAGTGAATGTAATTTGCCACACATTAGATTTCACGACCTTAGACATTCCTGTGCTTCAATTTTGATTAATAATGACATTTCTATGAAAATAGTGCAAGAATGGTTAGGACATTCATCTTTTACGACCACAGCTAATCTGTACGGTCATGTTTATTACAAGTCTAAAATTAGGTGTTTAGAAACATTGGAAAAATCCATTTTCTAAAAACTTAAAATCCCTCGGTAGAAATACCGTACCGGTTCAAGTCCGGTCACCAGCACCAAAATAGTGTTCGTAGCAGTTTTAAGCTATGAACACTATTTTTTTGACAAAAAATTGCGGCTCTATGTCAATAGTTGGGGTAATCCCAAAATAAGAAAAGCAAGAACAGGCAACGACAACTAAGCTGTTGCCTGTCGTTGATTAGAGAAAATATGTATAA
>JAXKHT010000095.1:0-4264 GCA_036549705.1 Acutalibacteraceae bacterium
AGCGCAAGTAGATGAGATTAACGAAGCTACATTAGACTTCGTGGAAAGCAAACTACTAGAGAATATAAAAAAAGGCGAGGTTACTTCAATTATATTCTATCTTAAGACCAAAGGCAGGAATAGAGGTTACCAAGAAAAAACCGAAATAGATATAAACTCCTTAAAGCTTCCACAAATAGAGCTACAAGAAGCAGACTTTGAAGAAGTTGAGGGTATTTTGATAGATGAAACTAAACGGGAAGATATTTAAGTACTTTGCGGAGAGAGAAAAAAATAATAAATTTATTTTTGTGCTCAAAGGTGGCAGGCGTAGTGGTAAAACATTTGCGACCTGCCAAAAGTTGCTTATACTGTGCAACAATACAGCGGGCACAGTTGTAAATATAGCCTCAATGACTGCCGAGCAGGGTAGGCTAGGGGCTTACGCTGATTTTAATACAATCATAAAAAACGAAGAATATTTTACCAAAGTTTGTACTTTATATTCTAGCCCTAGAGAAATAAGGTTTAAGAATGGTTCTAAGATTTTCTTTAACTCTTACAAAAATAGCGAAACTGCGAAAGGTGTAGCCTGTGATTACTTGTACATTAATGAAGCAAACAACTTCACTAAGCAACAATATACCGACCTAGTAGCCAATGTAAGAAAAGGTGTATTTTTAGATTATAACCCTAACCAAAAATTTTGGGTGGAAGACTACGTTACAGAAGATGAGATTTTAACAACTACTTGGAAAGATAATTACAAAAATTTAACTCCGCTACAACTAGACTATTTTTTTAATTTAAAGAAGCTAGCCGAGAAAGAAGGGGCGACCGACTTAGATATACGAAACTATAAAATTTATTATTGTGGTGAGTACTACGAATTAAGAGGAGAGATTTTTAATAGATACAATTTAAAAATTACACAGGAAGAGCCAAGCAACAAAAAAAACATTATTATATTTGCCGACCCTTCGGCCCTGCGAGGTGGTGACTTCTTCGCTTTGTGCCTAGGTTGTCAAGGCGAAGATGGTAAAATTTACATTCTAGAGACACACAGCACCAACGTAGGAAGCAAGGAAGATATAATAGAAGTTATTAATAAGTGGCGTTTGAAGTATGATGTAAAATTTATCTATATAGAAACTAACGGTATTATAGGACAAACATTTTACGAAGACTGCCAAAAAGTAAAAGTGCCTGTTACTCCTTATTGCTCTAGGCTTAATAAATTTGAACGAATTATAGCGAACTACGGTAAGATTACTAACGAAGTAGTATTTGTTGACCACGCAGGACTACAGGGCTATTTGTCGCAAATATACGATTTTGGCGAAAAGTGCGAGCACGATGATAATATTGATGCAGTAAATAGTTTAGTCACCTGTTACAATTATTTTTAATAAAAAATTTTGTTTAATAAAAAAAATAATTATTTTTGCACAAAAGATATTTTTTAAATGAAAATTCTAGACAATTTAAAAATAGCACTTTCAAGGAGAACCAAGGTTTTAACAAAAAGCGGAGGCTACACTGTAGGAGATTTAACTATTAGCGCTTTGCCTTTTGGGCGTACTTTGTTTTTGTCAATGGTTGAATTATTGACAGACTTAACAAATGATGTTACTTTTACATTAAAGTACGGAGATAAGGAAAGATTTTTGTACTTCAATGCTTTTTTTAAACAAAAAGGCGAATACATTCTAAATAAAATTTATACTGATGGCTATGTAGTTATTGGCATTAATAGCCTAGGCTTTAGGCTTCTAGATGTTAACGAGTACACCACAGTAAGCGCTGAGAACGAAACAATAGTAAGACCTCTAGACCCAAATACCGAGGTTTACGTAATGAAGTCGCAAACATTTGACAGCTTTAATGTTAGTGATTTATTTCTTTGTAGTCCTTACATAAAATATCTAGATAATATATTAAATGCAAGTTCTACAGCTTCGGAAAGGTTAGGGCTTTTAGCTATAATGTCTCCAAAAAGTACTAACTCTATGCCTGTGCCTGCTGTACTGACAGAAGAACAAAAAAAAGACCTAGAGAACGAATTACAAAAAGAGTATGGAAGCTTAAAAAAACAAAGTAGCCTTTTGATTCTACCTAGAGAAATGAACGTACAAACTTTGTCTCTTGCGTCTATGGACTTAAAGGTAGAAGAAAAGGTTAAGATAGCTATTTTAGCAATAGCAGGAAAAATCAAAGTACCTGCAAACCAAGTGCCACTTATTGACGCTATGAGTAGCAAGAGCCTAAGCAATGGGGGCGAGCTTAGGGAAGGTGACTTTAACAAATACCAAACTTTTGAAAGGCTTTTAAATAAAACCTTTATAAGATTTGCCGAAGAACTTCGCCTGCAGGTAGATTATTCTATATATAACAAACCTTTAAGAACTCAATAAATGAAAAAGAAATTTTTAAAAATAGAAAATACCACTTTAATAGGTGAGTGGGAAGAAGTCCAACAAATAAAGGCTTCTAACATTACTAAGAATGAGGCAGACACCGAAGTACTTGACGGCTTAATCATTAAAGGCTACGAAATGAAGTTCGGACAGAAGAACGAAAACGAAGAAATTTACAGAAAAGATTGCTTTGATAAGTTTATTAATTCGTACTTCGTTGAAAATAAACTAAATATTCCTGTAGATATACAGCACCGCTCAGACTTGCTAAACCTAGCGGGCCGAGTTATTTATGCCGAGGTAAATAGTATAGGGCTTTATTTTGTCGCTTATATACCTAAAACTTATGTTTACTACGATGTAGTTAAAAACGACCTTAAAGAAAAGATTTTGCAAGGTTTTTCAAAATGTGGCTACGCAACCGACTACGAATACTTATGGAACGAGGACGGAAATTTCAAAGCTATTGATATTAAAGAAATGGCTTTACTATCTGTTAGCTTAGTGGCTACGCCTGCAAACTCTATTAAGTTTGAGAACGTGCAAGAAATCCAAAACGCAACAAGATTTAAAAATAAAACCAAAACCGAGAATAAACTAAAGAAAATGTTTAACCACTAATTTAATTAAATTATGAGCAAAAAAAGTTTAAAAATGCGCCTAGCAAATTCAACCGCAGGCGTTACAAAAAAAATTAGAAACGCTTTCAGCGAAGAAGGCAGAGAAGTAGCCGAGGCTCTTATTGAGTTTATTCGCTCACTTGAAGAAAGAGAAGAAGAAGTTACACCAGAAGAAATCTACGGCCTTGTACAAGAATTCGTAGAAGCAAAAGTAGATGAGCGAGTAGCAGAGGAAGTGGCTAACGCTGTTACAAAACGTTTCAACGAGTTGCAAAACTCAGTTAAAAAGGAACTTCCTTTAAATGTAAAAAACGCTATTGCTAAGGCTTGTTTGTACTCAACAAAAAACAACCTAGAAGCAAATGTAAATGCTGTACTTGTTGAAAATGGTATTACAGGCTTGAGCTTTAGCGAGGTAATAGATTTTTCAGTCGTTGACAAATGGGGGTCTAGTAACCGATTATTTGACCAACTAAAAAAAGTGCCTTTTACCAAATTTTTCTACACCGAGCAAGACCTTAAAGACGCTAAAGTTCTTGCAAAAGGATGGCAAAAATCAAACGAAGGCGAAAAAGCCGTACAAGATTTAACCGTTACGGGCAAAACTATTGCTACTGACTACGTTTACAAACGTCAAAAAGTAGCACTTAGCGACCTTGATGATATTGCGCAAGCAAATGGCTTATCTACCTTCCTAGCATGGATAAATGAGGAACTAGACCGTCAAATAGTTAACACTATTGTTATGGCGATGTTAATTGGTGACAACGTTAACACAGGCACTGACAAAGTGAGAACATTTGAAACCATCGGCACAAAAGTAGCAACCGACCTATTTACAACCGTGCTAAACCCAGAGGCAGGAGACGTAACACTAGGTGACTTACGCCGTATGCGTGCAAAAATTCATAACCCTATGGGATACCCTGTTACTCTTTGTATTAGCCGTGAACTTCTAGACGAAGTAAGTAAATTTACTTACGCTACAGGTGGCACAGAAGACTACCGCACACTTGATGAAATCAAAAATAAAATCGGTGTAGAAGAGTTGTTCATTACCGACCTTCTAGACGCAGAGGGCCAAATACAAGCCGTTATGCTTATTCCTGAGGAATACTGGGTTAAAGAGAAAAACGCTATCTCAGTTGCTTACACTGAGTACCGCGATAACTCTCAATACTTCCAAAAAGAAAGAAATATAGGCGGTGCTATCCATGGAGCAGGCTCAACCGCTGTATTAAGAACAGC
>JAXKHT010000096.1:0-35442 GCA_036549705.1 Acutalibacteraceae bacterium
GCCTATACCCAAAGCACCACCACTAATAACAGTTACACCGGAGTTGGCTAAATCGTAAGCAATAGCATAAGAAAGCCTTTTTCCAGAGGCTGTTGCGTTTCTTGTGCCAACCATAGCTATTGACAATGTGTTATCTACATCAGGTAATTCACCATCAACATATAAAACAGCAGGTGGGTCGTAAATTTCTTTAAGCAGGGTTGGATAGGTTTCCATATCTGGAGTAATTAATTTATACCCTAAAGCATTACATCTGTCTACTATTTGTTGTGCTTGTTCTAATGTATGGGTAGAAAGATTTTCAAATTCTTTCTTAGTAAAGCAACCGCATAATCTCCATTCCATTTTACCACCATTATAAAAATCTATAATAGATGGATAGAAACGAAGAACAGCGTTAATTTTAGGTGAACCATAGCCAATACAGCTTTGTAGCCACACCCAGTATTTTACGGTATTGCTCATATCTTATTGCCCCCTTAGAACTTCCCACATACATATAGAAGCTGCAACCGAAGCATTTAGGGATTCAGCCCTGCCTAACATAGGAATAGTAGCCTTTATGGCACATTCATCAACAGTAGCTTGCAATAATCCGTTACCTTCATTACCAATTAACACTGCACATAGTTGCTTTTGATTATCAGACAGAGAAGTTATGGAAACAGTGTTATTATGAACCACCGTTGCAATAGTTGTAACATTTTGATTGTTCAATTCTTTTACAGCTTGTACCATAGAGCCACATATATGCACAGGTAATCTAAAAATTGCACCCATAGAACCACGCAAAACCTTTGGGGAGTATATATCGCAACAATTATCAGTAAGTATTACGCCTTTTACGCCTAATGCCTCTGCTGTACGCAGGATAGTACCCATATTAGATGGGTCTTGTATATTCTCCAAAGCAAGGTAAGCACCTTGTGTGGCAATATTAAATTTTTTCGTTTTTATATTGCAAACACATAGAATTCCCTGTGGGGACTTTGTGTCTGAAATTTGAGAAAACAGCTTATCTGAAAATATAAAGGTGCTTTCGCAAACTTCAACCAGCTTGTTTACCTGTGCTGAATATTTTTCCATTGCAGAGTCAGAAACAATAACAGTATTTATATTAATATTACTGTCAAGTGCATCTGTACAAAGTCTTACACCCTCAATAACAAATTGAGAAAATTCCTTACGATATGCAGAACTTTTTATTAGCTTGGATATATGTTTTACAGTTGGGTTATCTTTACTTGTAATGCGTTGCATATTATCACTCCAAAATCCTACCATTACGAAAAGTGCGTTTGGGAGGATAGCTCCCAAACGCAACTACAGCTTTACTATTAAGCGTTCTTAGCCTGCTCAACTAGCTTTGTGAATGCAGCTGGGTCAGCAATAGCAATCTCTGAAAGCATTTTTCTGTTAAGAGTAATGCCTGCCTTCTTTAGACCATTCATAAATGTTGAGTAGTTAGTACCGTTCATCTTACAAGCAGCTGAAATACGAGTAATCCATAGTCTTCTGAAATCTCTCTTTCTGTGCTTTCTACCAATATATGCGTAGTTACCGCTCTTCATAACAGCCTGCTTAGCCATTTTGAAGTGTCTGCTCTTAGAACCCCAGTAACCTTTAGCTAGCTTTAGAACTTTCTTTCTTCTCTTGCGAGTCATCATCGCACCCTTTATACGTGCCATATCGTTTTACCTCCGTTTTTGGTTATTTATTTAAAAAGTTAATATTCTTAAATTATTTGTAAGGAATTAGTCTCTTTAGCTGTGCTACATTTGTCTTATCTGTTACAGCGTTCTTTCTTAGACCTCTCTTACGCTTTGTTGTTTTCTTGTTTAGAATATGACGCTTGTTAGCGTGTGCACGAATTACTTTACCATTCTTTGAAACCTTAAAACGCTTTTTTGCACCACTGTGTGTCTTAATCTTTGGCATAATATTATCCTCCTTGATTTGTGTAATTATTTGCCTGTTTTTGGAGCAAGGAACATTAGCATATTACGTCCCTCAAGTTTTGCCGGCTTTTCAACAACTGCTACTTCTTCCATAGCCTTTGCAAATCTGTCCATATTTTCCTGACCTATTTCTGGGTGACCCATCTCTCTGCCACGGAAACGAATAGAAGCCTTTACTTTGTTACCACTTTTGATAAACTTCATAGCTTGGTTTACTTTGGTATTAAAATCATGTGTATCTATATTAAGTGAAAGTCTAATTTCTTTAACTTCTACTACACGCTGATTTTTCTTTGCCTCTTTTTCACGCTTTGCTTGTTCAAAACGATATTTACCATAATCCATTATCTTGCACACAGGTGGTTTAGCCTGTGGTGCTATTTTTACTAGGTCTAAATTTTTAGACTCTGCAATTTCTAATGCTTTTACGGCTGACATAATACCAAGCTGAGAACCGTCTGCACCGATTACTCTAATTTCTTTATCACGAATTTCATCGTTAATCTGTAGTTCCTTGTTGCTAATGGGTAAGCACCTCCAAAAAAATATAAGAAATAAAAATGCGAGCAGATAAACTCCGCTCGCAATCAAACACAACGCTACACACAACCAAGGTTGTGTAATAAAAGTGATTGACCTATGCAAGACGGAACCTCATAGGTGAAAGCATATCTGCTTTACTTTATTTTCTTAGGTTAGTATAACAAACAAAGCATATTTTGTCAATAGCTTTTCTGCATTTTTTTGCGGATATAATCACAAAAACTCCACAGGTATTGTACCACAAAATAGACTTAAATTCAAATAAAATTACGCTATACAGCTGTAATTGTTATTTTGTCGGATTGCACACCTGACTGTGATGTTGCAATATCCTTAATAATCATAGCATCTTCGCTACTTAGTTCATTATCCTTTACTACAACGCTACATTCGTTATTTTGTATAAACACCAAACATTCTTCAAAGCCTTTTGCTTTTATAAGGCTTTCTATATTAGTTTGTTGTTCCATAATGTTAGCAAGCAGTGCCATTTGTGCAACTGCTTCGGTTTTTGCAACATCATTTTCATCTGTTGATTTTAATATCTCCTCTGTCATTTCTGCAATTTCGTCCTGTGTTTGTTGGCGATTTATCTTTGCTTGTGCAAAATATTCATCTGCTGTTGTAGTTGGTGTTGAAGATGATTTATCTGAAATTTTTTCTGTTGCTTTTTCTGTAGATTTTTCCACCTTTTTTTCGCTAACAGTTGTATTAACAAACTCAGCTTCTCCTAATTCTTTTGACACTGTAATTGCATCTGCCCCACTAAGCAAATCTGTATTAGTAGAAAACTGCCAGTTAAGATATACAGCTGTTCCTAATGCTAATACCAAGCCTGATAATATTAATTGCTTTTTTCCTAATTTCATAAATAAGCATCCTCCTTTATTGTGACAGCCCTGCTACGCTGACCTTTGATGATGAAATATCTAACGCTTTTGTTACAGCGTCAATTATTTTTTCCCTTACAATACTGTCATCTCCCCCTGCACAGACTACTAAAACACCACGGACTTTAGGTTGAATTTCTTTTACAAGTACAGTTTGCTCTGTACCGTCTGACAATTCTACTGTTATGTATGTGCTTTCAGCTTGAGTGTCGTTATCGGAAGATGGTAGGTTACCATTTGATGAATTTGTACTATTGTTTTGTGCTAAATTTTTATTAGTAGCATAAACCTGCTCTACTGTGCTTTCCATAGTTAACAATACTCTTGTTTTACCTGCACCGTTTATAGAGCTTATAATTTCTGCCAAGCCTTGCTCCAGTTGGTTCTCATATTCCGCAAGACTAACATACTGAATTTCTGTAGTAGGTTGTTGATTATCTACCGCTTTACCTTGAAATAAATCTGACAGTAAAATTAAAACAATTCCCACTAAACCAACTACAACTAACCCTTTAATAAACCTTGGGCTTTTTGTATATTCCTTTAGCCTTGATAATATTCCTTGGTTTGCTTCTTCCAATTTATCACCCCACATAAACACTTGGTTTTATTCCTATACTTTTCTCTACAATATCCTGCACTTGAATAAGATTATTTCGGTATGATTTATCAACATAAATTTCTGCTCTAATTATATCTATGCTATTGCCTGTTGAACTATCCATATTGACAATTATTTTTTTGTAATTTATGTTCTGTTGGTCAAGTGCATTTGCTATTAATTTTTCTATTGCCGATTTACCCACTTGTATAGTTAAATTATCTGTATCCTTTTGAAATGTAAAATTTTGTGAGTAATTTTCCATTTTATCTATTCTAAAATTATCTAATTTAAGGCTATTGGCTACAGGGAATAAAACTGACACTACTAAAAACAAGCCCAGAATAAAATTAATCATTTTGTTGATTTCTCCCTTAGGTGCAACAAGCTCGATAATGCTACAAACAACTGCAACTACACAAACAGCATTTGCCCATTGGGTTATTTCCTCCACTAGCTTGCACCCCCAACCATAAGCATTACTGTAGATGAAACTATAAAAATAAGCATACAACACAATAAAATTGCAATTATCATATTAATTACAGTAGCAACACCCCTAAGCAATTTTATAATTTGTCCCATATCAAATACACCTGCCAATGCTATTGAAATATTAATAGCTATAAGCCATAAAACTGATGAAATTATTGACGGCAAATAAATTGTTCCTGTTGCCAATATAGCAAACACACCAACACCAGATTTTAACATAGTCATACAGCCTTTAACCGTCTGATAGGCTTCGCTTAAAGCACCACCTACCAAAGGCACAAAGCTACTTATAGCAAATCGTGTTGCCTTTGTGCCAGCAGAATCAGCAGAGGCGGAAACAATGCTTTGCATTGTTAATATGGCTGTAAATATAGAAACGGTAAAGGTAAGCACCCATTTTGCAACCTTATAAACTAATTCACAAAATCCACTTAAATTAACCTTTTGTGAAATACCGTTGACTACTGTCATACCAAGATATGTATTTATAAGAGGTGTTAAAACAGTTGTAGAAACTTGAGAAACCACAGTACCTGCTCCCATTACCACTGTATAATTTCCTGCACCTTGAATAGATTGCCCTATAGTAAACATTATAGTTACCATAACTGGGACAAAAATTAACATAAAATCCGCAGAAAGTTTGATTATGGTACAAGCATATTCTATTAAATCTGTAACAGGCTTAATAATTAAAAGACTTACCGTTAGGACAGCCACTATATCTATTACCGTTGTTAAAGATGAAGATACAACAGTTGAACTTATACTGTTTACCAAAGCCAACAGCATTATAACGCCTAAAATTTTAACAACACAATTTAACGGAGTAACTGCCTGTTGACTAGCTGCTGAAAGTATGTTGGTGAAAATGTCCCCTAACGACAAGGAGTTTAACTGTTGCCAATTAGGCGATGTTACCCCTATATTCTCCAGCTGTTTTTGTACCTCCTTTGGTAGACCATCTATAAGGGCATCTGCCTCCACTGCATTGTATTGGCTGTTATATATTTGGTTATCTGTAAGTGTTGATGTTGTATTATTCTTGCTTTCATCATTAACTGCCGTTGCTGTTATAGTAGAACCTGTTGCGATAATAAAAAGGATAAATGCCACAGAAACAATTACTTTAAATAGCTTGGAAAAGAAAACTTTTTTATTAAATAATTTCCTCATAATTTCACCTATCAGCCACTTAGTAATGAAGTAGCTGTACTTAAAACTTCATCTATTAATGGTAGTGCTAAAATCAATATCATTATCTTGCCTGCAAGTTCAACCTTTGAGGAAAGAGCATTCTGTCCTGCGTCTTTACAAATATCAGATGAGAATTGACATATAAAACAGATGCCTAATGATTTTAATAATGTACCAGTATAATTTGTATTAACTCCTGTTTCTGATGTAAGCAATGTGATTTTATCAATTACTGTTGGCAAAAATGAAATTATAGTAATTAATATTGTTACGCCAACAGCTAAAGTAAGTAACAAGGCAAATTGAGGTGATGTTTGCTTTAGCGTTAGAATTAAAACAGCACCTGTTACTGCTAAAATACATATTCCTAATACATTCATAGCTAAAAATTGAAAAGTTGCTTTATAGTATCAAACAAGCCACTAATTTGTTGAACTATAATCAGCAACACAACTATTAATCCTGCAAGAGTGGTCATCATTGCTTGTTCTTCTCTACCGCTGCGTATAAGAACCTGATTAAGCACCGCAACTATTATTCCAATAGCGGCAATTTTAAAAATTAAATCCACATCCATAATCTTCACGACCCTTATAAAATGATTAAAATATCATTATTGATAATGCAAGTCCACTAAAAAAACCTAGAGAACGATAAACCCTTGAACGCTTAATATAATCCTCTTTAAGCTGTTTCTCTAACATAGAAAATACCGATTTAAAGTATTCACAGTGGTTACTTTGTCCTTCTACATCTGTTACGCCAAGTTTACAGCCAAACTGCTTAATAGTTGTCTTGTCCTGCTTGCTTAAACCATAAGATGCCGGTAGTAAATCAACTGCATTTTTCCAGCTATATTCAACACTATTGCCTTGTTCAAGATTATCAAGAACCTTTTTCATAAATGGGATTTCTGTATACTTACATTCATTTGACAGCAGATTGTAAATATCATTACTGTTATACCTTATAGCAGTTGAAATATTTTCAGTGAGCAATGCAAGTTGATTAAACAACATCATTCTGCGTTGAAGTACCAGCGACAGATAAAAGCCGATTGCTGTTGTGCTTACTATCAAGAGTATGCAACCTGTCAGTTTCATATGCTTTTAATTCCTCCAAGGTATAAATTTCTTTAATAATTCCAGGGTGATTTCTGTCTGACATAAATGTTATATATTCAAAGGCACCTGTAGACAGCATTGCTTTTGACTGAGGTTTTGTTAACAGTTCTCTTACACTGGTGCAATGGATAGATGCTATTACAGACACACCGCTATTAAGGCAGGCTTTTATGCTTTCAGCCTCATCATTACTGCCTATTTCGTCGCATACTATTATTTGTGGTGACATACAACGCACAGCGTGTATAATACCATCTGCTTTTTTATAGCCATCTAAAACATCACACATACCAACATCATTTTGTGCTACACCATAATGAGTACCACCAATTTCTCCTCGCTCATCTATAATACACACTTTGTAGTTTTCTTCTGTTGATAATATTCTGGAAAGGTCACGAAGAAAAGTTGTTTTTCCGCAGGCTGGTACACCACAAAGTAACAAGCCACCTTTTTCTATATGAATACTTTTCAAGATTTTTTTAGCAATGCCTTTTACTTCTTTAGAAATTCTAAGGTTTATAGATGAAATATCTCTTACATTTGATATTTCGTTACCTGTATATACAGCTGTACCACAAATACCTGCACGGTGACCACCACAAATTGTTAAATAGCCATTTTTAATTTCTTCCTGTCTGGAATATACAGAGAAGCTACAAAGATTATGGAAGCTCTCGTTTACATCTCTTTGTGTCGCCATAAGCATATTATTGGGCAAACAATGTGAAACAAGTTGATGTTGCATAGTCAAATAATATGTAATACTACCACAATATATGGCTATGGGTTTATTAACACGGATATGTATTTCTTGTGCTTGGGTTTTAATATAGTCTGGGATTTTTATTATGGCCCTGCTTAATCTTTGGTTAAGAGAAGTAGCACACATATTAAAGCGTTCTAATAAATAAGTGTTGTCCATTTGAAAGTCCTCCTTTTGATTTTCCTATTAGATATATATGCACTACTTTTATAAATATTCCAACAAATACAAAAAGGCTGACTTTGCAAAAACGCAAAGTCAGCCTTTTTGTATTTGATTATTATAGGTCTAAATCATTGGCTACTAAATCGGCGTAGGTTTCTCTTTTAATAATAAGTCTTGCCTTACCGTCCTTTACCATAACCATAGCAGGGCGAGGATTACGGTTGTAGTTTGAAGCCATTGAATAGTTGTAAGCACCTGTTGAAAGTACTGCAAGTGTGTCACCTACTTGAACATCTGCAACCATAGTATCCTTTTGAATAAGGTCACCACTTTCACAGCATTTACCTGCAACTGTAACCTTTTCGTTAGGTGTTTGAGATGCTTTACTTGCATTTACAACTGTATACGCAGACTCGTATAGTGCATAACGAATATTGTCTGTCATACCACCATCTATAGAAACATAGGTGCGAATGTTTGGTATTTCTTTTCTACCACCAACAGTGTATAGAGTTATACCAGCTTCACCAACTATTGAGCGACCAGGTTCCATAAAAATATATGGAACAGGAATATCATACTCCTTAGCCTTTTCAATAACTACCTTTGAAACAGCATTCATATAATTATCATAGGCTGTTGGGTTGTCCTTGTCTGTATACATAATACCAAAGCCACCACCAAGGTTAAGCTCACTGATAACATATCCTGTTTCCTTTTTTATATCTCCAATAAAGTCCATCATAACCTGTGCGGCAGAAACAAATGGGTCTATATCGAAAATTTGGGAACCAATATGACAATGTAATTCTGTAAGCTGAACATTTTCATAATCAAAGGATTTTTTTACAGCAGACATAGCCTCGCCTGTTTCCAAAGCAAAGCCGAATTTAGAATCAATTTGTCCTGTCATAATAAAATCATGAGTATGAGCATCTATACCTGGCTTTATACGCATAGATATTTTTACATTTTTACCCATATCACCTGCAAGTTTGTTTAGCAACTCCAGCTCATATAGATTGTCCACAACTATTTTGCCAATATTATATTCCAAAGCCATTTTAAGTTCGGCTTCTGTTTTATTGTTACCGTGGAAATGGATTTTTTCCGCTGGGAAATTTGCCTGCATTGCTGTGTAGATTTCTCCACCTGATACTACATCTAAGCCCATATTCTCGCTATTAATAAGCTGAACCAACGCTTTACAGCTTAGAGCCTTACTGGCATAGGTTGGCAAACCGTTGCCATTGTAATAGTTTTGAATTGAATTAACATAGGATTTACAGTTATTTCTTATTGTATTCTCGTCCATTACATATAAAGGTGTTCCAAACTCTTTAGCAAGTTCTACTGTATCGCAACCACCTATAGTAAGGTGTCCTTTTTCGTTTACATTCAAACAATCGTTTACAAACATTGTCAACATTCCTTTCACGAATACTGAATAACACTATTATACATTGTTATTATTGCATATTTCAACAGCTTTCTGCACACAATCTTTAATTTCTTCTATACCGTCACCCTTTAAAGCTGAAAATGGGAATAATTTTATGTCACCATATTCACTTAGAATTGATGTGATAAGCTCATATTGAGATTGTTGCTGTGTTTTATTCAGTTTATCCTTTTTAGTTGCCACTACCACAAAAGGCAAGCCTGCATCAACTAAAAATTTTATCATTCCCAAATCATCTGCGGTAGGCTTATGACGCATATCTATTATTTGTACAACCAAGCCAAATTTGCGTTGCTGTGCAAAATATCCCTCTACAAGCTCTGCCCAGCGTACCTTTTCGGAATGGGAAACCTTTGCATAGCCATAGCCTGGTAAGTCAACAAGATTAAATTCTTTGCCAACCCTGAAAAAGTTTATTGTAGCTGTTTTTCCCGGTTGTCCACTAACTCTGGCTAAAGCCTTTCTGTTTACTAGCTTATTTATTAAAGAGGATTTGCCAACATTTGACCTACCGGAAAAAACTATCTCTGGTAAGTCGCTTGGTTTTAGCTGACTTGCTTTACCTGCTGCATATGTAAATTCTGCATTTATAAAATCCATATTATACTCCTCTTATTGAACTGTTTGCTCTGCATAATCTGTGTGCTTTTTAACTGGCTTTGATTTTGTAGCAGTTGCAGACTTATTATTGTCCACTAAAGCTATTTTAAGCACCTCTTGAATAGTTGAAACAGGATGAAATTCTACTGCTGATTTTACAACAGGGTCTACATTAAATAAATCTGACTTGTTGTCATTTGGCATAATAACATTTTTTACACCTGTAGAGTACGCTGCCATACTTTTTTCCTTTAGTCCACCTATAGGAAGAACTCTGCCACGCAGTGTAATTTCACCTGTCATAGCAATATCACCTCTTACAGGCTTATTTGTTAATGCTGAAACAAGTGCTGTTGTCATTGTAATACCAGCTGATGGTCCATCCTTTGGTACAGCACCCTCTGGTGCGTGAATGTGTATATCGTACTTTTTATAAAAATCTGAATCAATTTTTAGTTTTTCTGCCATTGAGCGAACACAGCTTATGGCAATTTTAGCAGACTCTTTCATAACATCACCTAAAGAGCCTGTAAGCTCTATTTTACCTGTACCTGGTAGCAAGGCAACCTCTATAGGCAATAAGGTACCACCCACAGATGTCCAAGCAAGACCGTTAACTAAACCGATTGTATCATTTTTCTCTATTAAATCTGGCTTAAACTTTCTAGGACCAAGGAAATCTTCTATATTTTTTAAGGTTATTGAAACCTTGTAGTCTTTATCCTCTAAAATTTTTACAGCAGTTTTTCTTAACAGGTCATTAATTCTACGCTCTAGGGTTCTAACGCCTGCTTCCTTAGTGTAGCTATCTATAAGGTCATACATAGCTGTTTTAGTAATTTTAAATTGAGAAGCCTTTATACCGCAATTTGTTAATGACTTTGGTAACAAATGCTTTGTAGCAATATTATATTTTTCTTCTCTGGTGTAGCTGTCTATTGTTATAACATCCATTCTGTCTTTAAGAGGTTCCGGAATAGCTGAATAATCGTTAGCAGTAGCAATGAAAAATACTCGGCTAAGGTCATATGGAACATCTATATAATGGTCTACAAAAGAGTGATTTTGCTCACCGTCAAGAACCTCTAGCAATGCAGATGTTGGGTCACCCTTAAAGTCACTTGCCATTTTATCTATTTCATCAAGAATTACAACAGGGTTAGATGTTTCTGCCAGTCTTATTGCGTTTATAATTCTACCAGCCATTGAGCCTACATAGGTTCGTCTGTGACCACGGATTTCTGATTCATCGTGAACACCACCCAAAGCTATTCGCTGACATTTTCGCATTGTGGCATTTGCCACAGATTGTGCAATAGATGTTTTACCAACACCAGGTGGGCCAACAAAGCATAAAACTTGTCCTTTAACATTTGGTGATAGCTTACGAACAGCCAGTGCTTCTAAAATTCTTTCTTTAATTTTAGTTAGTCCATAATGGTCAGCCTCTAGCATATCTCTTGCAAAGGAAATATCTATGTCTTCATCATCATAGGTATTCCAAGGTAGGTCTAGACAAGTATCCAAATAGGTACGAATTACATTGGCTTCCTGAGAACCATAAGGCAAAGAAGACAGTTTATTACATTCCTTAACAAGAACCTTTTCTGTTGTTTCAGGCAAATTAAGGCTTTGTATTTTTTCAAGATATTCCTTAATCTCTGCACTGCTTTCATCATCTACATTAAGCTCGTCCTCTATTACTTTTAGCTGTTCTCTTAAATAATATTCACGCTGACCCTCGTCAATTCTTTCTCTGGTCATTTTATGGACAGCGTTTTCTATCTCTAGAATATATATTTCATCTGTTAGATGTCCTATAAGAGTTTCCAGACGTTCTTCTATTGAAAGTGCCTCTACAATTTCCTGCTTAATTTGATATTCCATTTTAGTATTGCCGGCAATCATATCACATACTTTACCAGAATCTCTTAATGTGTCAATTTTAATTGCAATATCAGCAGGAAACTTTGGCACAAGATGTTCATATTTATGAAAAATATCCTTTAATGAGCGTGTTAGGGCTTTTACTGTTATAGGGTCTCCTGGCTTATCTTCTAAAGGCTGAATATATGCAGTTAAATAAGATTTCTTTTCGCCAGGGCTAATTACCTCTGCACGATATTTTCCCTCTACAATTACTCGTATACTGGACGCTTCTCCTGGTTGCTTTAGTATTTGTTTTACCTCTGCAACAACACCTATACTATACAGGTCATCAAGAGTTGGTTTATCGGTTTCTATTTCTTTTTGGGATACAATAAGAATATGTTGGTCTGTTTCCATTGCGTGTTCTATTGCTCTTGCAGACATTCTTCTGCCTACATCAAAATGCAACATCATACCAGGAAAAACTACCATACCACGCAAAGCAAGTACAGGTATTTGTAAAAGCTTTGATTGCTCTTCTACTGTATTCTGTTGGTTATCCATAATATACCTCCATTTCGTATATAAACATTATACCAGCTCCTATAAAATACACTATCTATATATACTAAATAAAAGCAAGGCTGTAACCAAATGTAGTTACAGCCTATAAAAATCAAATTTATACAGGTATTTGGCATTTGAAAAGGGGGTTAAGCCTTTTTGTCAACCAAAAGCTTTCGTTCCTGATTATGAATGATAGTAACTACTGAAGGGTCTGCCACTGTTTCAGCAGAAATTATGACCTTTTCAATAGTAACATCTGACGGAACCTTGAACATTAAATCCATTAACAGATTTTCCATTATAGAACGAAGTCCTCTTGCACCTGTATTTTCTTTCTGAGCTTTTTCGGCTACAGCAACAAGAGCCTGTGGCTCAAACTCAAGCTGAACATCATCAAGCTCGAATATCTTTTTATATTGCTTAACCAATGAATTTTTAGGCTCAGTTAGAATTCTTACAAATCCATCTTTATCAATAGCGTTAAGATGAGTTACAACAGGTAGTCTGCCGATAAGCTCTGGGATTAGTCCATACTTTACTAAATCGTGTGGAACTACGTACTTCATCCAATCTGCATTTTGTGAAAGCTCTTGCTTAGACTTAACCTCTGCACCAAAACCAATAGAAGCATTAGAAATTCTATGCTCCATAGTTTTTTCCAAGCCGTCGAAAGCACCGCCACAAATAAATAGTATATCCTTAGTATTTATTGGAATACACTCTTGCTGTGGGTGTTTTCTTCCACCCTGTGGTGGAACATTGGCAACAGTGCCTTCAAGAATTTTAAGCAATGCTTGTTGTACACCTTCACCACTTACATCTCTTGTAATTGATGGATTTTCTGATTTTCTGGAGATTTTATCAATTTCATCTATATAAATAATACCCTTTTCTGCTCTTTCGATATTAAAATCGGCAGCTTGGATTAATCTTAGAAGAATGTTTTCAACATCTTCACCTACATAACCAGCCTGTGTAAGAGTAGTGGCGTCTGCTATTGCAAAAGGTACATCAAGAATTTTAGCAAGTGTTTGGGCTAAAAATGTTTTACCGGTACCTGTAGGGCCTATCATTAATACATTACTTTTAACAAAATCTACATCATCGTCTGTATTAAATATTCTTTTGTAATGGTTGTATACGGCTACACAAAGGGTCTTTTTTGCATCCTCTTGACCAATGACATATTCGTCTAGCTTCGCTTTAATCTGCTCTGGTTTAAGCAGTGTTTTTTTAGCATCCTGATAATCTTCACTATATGTCTGTGAAACAGTTCTGCCGTCATCCAAAATACTTTGGCAAAGCCCAACACATTCTTCGCAGATATACACACCGTTTCCTTCAATTAATCTAAGGGAATCACTTTGAGTTCTTCCACAAAAGGAACAGCACAGCTTTTTCTTATCGTCCTTGCTCGCCATACTACAACTCCTCTCTTATAAATTTTTATCTTTGCATTACCTTATCTATCAAACCGTAATCGCAAGCCTCCTGAGCAGACATAAAGTTGTCACGGTCAGTATCTTTTTCGATAACGTCAATAGGTTGACCTGTGTTGTCTGACAGGATTTTATTCAATCTGCCCTTTATACGGTCGATATAGTTAGCGTGAATCATAATATCTGATGCCTGACCTTTAAAACCGCCTAATGGCTGGTGAATCATAATGTCAGCATTTGGTAAAGCGTAACGCTTACCTTTTGCACCTGATGATAGCAAAAATGCACCCATACTTGCAGCCATACCCATACAGATTGTAGCTACGTCACACTTAATATACTGCATTGTGTCATAAATAGACATACCAGCAGTTACTGAGCCACCAGGGCTGTTAATATAAAGTGAAATATCCTTTGTAGGGTCCTGACTTTCAAGATAAAGCAACTGTGCAACTACAATACTTGCAGAAGCGTCGTTTACCTCACCTGTAAGCATAACTATTCTTTCACCTAACAAACGAGAGAAAATATCGTATGAACGTTCTCCTCTGCTTGTTTGCTCAACTACATAAGGTACTAGATTGTTGTAAATTTCCATATGTGAACATCCTTTCAAAAAACATTATACCGCAAGTCCCCAAAAACTTATTGCCAAAATCACCTTTTATAATAATAGGCAAAATATAATGTAATTATTCACAAATCTTTAATTACTCTTTAATAGCACTTTCTTTTACAAAGTCCATAGCCTTTTGTACAGCTATATCCTTCTTTAGATCCTCAGCAGGAATAGCAACCTTTACTTTAGCTAGGTCCATATTGTACATTTCAGCTAACTTTGTATACTCAGCATCTAGATCCTCGTCAGAAACCTCTGTAAAGCCTTCCTTCTCTGCGATTTTCTCTAGAGCAAGTCTTAGCTTAACTCTCTTCTCTGCCTCTGGCATATAAGAAGCCTTGATTGTTTCTACATCGCCACCAACATACTGTAGGTATGTATTAATATCAATACCCTGCTGACGAAGTTTCATATCGAACTCTCTTAGCATATCGTTAGCTTTGTTGTCGTACATAGCCTCTGGAATTTCAGCCTGTAGAAGCTCACATAGCTTATCAACAAGCTGATTCTCAACATCAACCTCTGACTCGTTCTCTAGTCTTTCAGCTAACTTCTCTTTAATTTCCTCTTTGTATTCATCAACTGTTTCTTTTTCGCTTACATCTTTAACAAACTCATCGTCAAACTCTGGAAGCTCCTTAGCCTTAATCTCGTGTAGCTTAATCTTAAACTGAGCATCCTTACCAGCTAGGTTCTCCTGATACTCCTGTGGGAATGTTACATCAATAGTAAATTCGTCACCAGTGTTTTTGCCGATAATCTGATCTTCAAAGCCTGGGATAAACTGACCGCTACCTAGTACTAGTGTAAAGTTTTCAGCCTTACCACCGTCAAAAGCAACACCGTCTACAAAGCCCTCGAAGTCGATAACAGTGCTGTCACCGTTTTCAGCAGGTCTGTCTTCTACAGTTACAAGTCTGCTGTTTCTATCTCTAACCTTATCAATTTCCTCGTTAATAAGCTCTTCTGTAACCTCTGTTGACTTTGGTGTAACCTTAATACCAGCATAGTCGTTAATGTCAACCTCTGGCTTTACAATTACAACAGCCTTAAACTCTAGACCGTCTTTGCCAACCTTTTCTACAGATACATCTTCTAAAGCAACAACCTCTAGCTTAGCCTCGATAGCTGCGTCTGCAAGAGCTTCTGGATATACAGCCTGGATAGCATCATCATAGAATACACCCTCGCCATACATTTTTTCTATAATAGCCTGTGGAGCCTTACCCTTACGGAAACCAGGAATATTAATTTTTTTAACCTCTTTGCGATAAACCTTTGTTACTGCGTCGTTAAAAGTCTTGCTGTCAACTTCAACAACAAGCTCGTGTTTGTTTGTTTCTACATTTGTAGCAGATTTTAGACTCATTTTATTTTTCCTCCCGATTGTTATGTGAGTTACACCCTATTATATCATAACAAATATTGATTTTCTATACTAAAATACAAAAAATTTGTACTTTATATTACTAATTTTATCTTACTAACACTGGCATAAACTTTACATAATCGCTGGAAACAAGCTGTAAATTTATACCTTCAAAGTCACCTGTAACCGCATTGCGTGTTACATTTGTACCATGTAAATGCCCATAGTAGCATTTTTTAATATTATATTCTTTAAGAACGTCTAGAATTTCTGTACAACGCTGTGTACCATAGGCAGGTGGATAATGTAAAAATACAACTGGCTGTTTACCTGTTTTTATAGCTTCTGTAATAGAAGTTCTTAATCTGCCTACCTCTCGGTTAAGGACTTTTTTATCGCTATCCTTTTCAGCATCATAAAACCAACCACGAGTACCACATACAGCATATTCTCCAACAACTGTGGCAGAATTAAAAACTATGCTTATAGTGTTAAAATTATTCTCATTTAGATAATTTTCAATTTTACGGCGTGTTTCCCACCAGTAATCGTGGTTACCTTTTAGAAACAGCTTTTTACCCGGTAGTTGGTCAATAAACTTAAAGTCCTCGTAGGTTTCTTTAAGTTTCATAGCCCAAGAAATATCTCCAGGAATAACTACTGTGTCATTGTCGGTTATTAAAGCTTTCCAGTTTTTTTCTAGACGCTTTTCATAATCGTTCCAACCGTTAAAAATATCCATAGGCTTATTTGTACCTAATGAAAGGTGCAAATCAGCTATTGTATAAAGGGACATTAGTTAATACCCAATGTTTTTAAAACATATTCTGGCATATCATCAACTGCTGATACGCTTTCAAAGCGAACTTCTTTATTTTTTAGCTGTGCCAATGGTGCAGGAACCTCTACTCCAGTTAGCTGGTTCATTTGGTCAACAATGTCAAACTCGCTGTCGCAAACCTGCTCCTGTGGAATAATTGAACCAAGAACGCTCTTAGAGAACTTGTATGGACTTGCTGTAGACGCAAGAATCACAGGTGTTTCCTTATCCCCTGTTTTCTCAACATACTGTGCATAAACATCAACAGCAACTGCTGTATGTGTATCTGCAAGATAGTTTGACTGCTGGTATAGCTCTTTAATTGTTTTCTGTGTAGACTCTTCGTCACAGAAGCCACCAAAGAACTTATCAGATAGCTTATCCATTATATCTTTATCAACTGTATACTTACCCTCTGTTTTAAGAGCTGTCATATACTCTTTAACCTTATTGTCGTTTCCATCTGAAAGAATATATAGTAGTCTTTCTAGGTTACTTGAAACAAGAATATCCATAGATGGTGAAATAGTTGTATAGAACTGTCTGCCCTTATCGTAAACACCTGTATTGATGAAATCTGTTAATACATTGTTTGAGTTAGAAGCACAAATAAACTTCTTTATTGGTAGACCCATAAGCATACCATAGTATGCAGCAAGGATATTACCAAAGTTACCTGTTGGTACAACAACATTTACCTTATCACCGTAATTAATAGTACCATTGTTAACAAGGTCACAATAAGCTGACACATAATAAACAATCTGTGGTAAAAGTCTGCCCCAGTTAATGGAGTTAGCACTTGAAAATAGCTTGTCATTAGCCTGTAGCTTTTCGATAATCTGTGGTGTTGTAAAGATTTTCTTTACGCCTGTTTGAGCATCGTCAAAATTACCCTGAATAGCACAAACATCTACATTTGCACCCTCTTGAGTAGTCATCTGGCATTTCTGCATTGGGCTAACACCGTCTACAGGGTAGAATACAATAATCTTTGTACCCTCTACATCCTTGAAGCCCTCAAGAGCAGCCTTACCTGTATCACCTGATGTTGCAACAAGAATAACAGCCTCTTTACCTTTATATTTTTTTGCAAGAGATTTTGTCAGGAAGTATGGCAAAATCTGTAGAGCCATATCCTTAAATGCAGAAGTTGGACCATGCCATAGCTCAAGAATATTCATTACATTACCATTAAGCTGTGCAGAAACTATTGGTGCAGGGTTTTCTCCACCAAACTTTTCTACTGTATAAGCATTGTCAACACAGTGTGCAACTTCTTCTTCTGTAAAATCTGATAAATAATCGCCAATAATTTTTTTAGCTCTACCTTTATAATCCATAGCAAGCATAGCCTTAAAATCTGCTTCGCTATATTTAGGAATTTCCATAGGAACAAACAAACCACCGTCATTTGAAATACCCTGTGATATTGCCTGAGCAGCGGAAACTACTATGCTTTTATCTGTTGTACTATTATAATTCATATTAGATTACCTCTCTTACAAATTTCTACTAGTGTATACTATATAACAAAAAACTGTAATTGTCAAACATATAGCCTTGAAAAGTACATTTTATACCGTTATTTCGTAAAAAGATAGCCTAACATTTTATAATTTTATATTCCTTTAAACCCTACAGGGTGTATAGTATGGTCTGCTTTTGGATTAAAGCCTGACAAAGCCTTGTCCTTTAGCATAATGGCAGGGTTTATAATATAGTTACCAAATCTCTCTTTTAATTTGTCGGTTGTACGGTCTAAAGATTCTTTTCGCAGGCGTTCCTTACAATCATCAAACAGACTAAATTGCAAACCATTACCCTTGCTGGACAATTCTGAAACTGCTATACCAATACTTCTTATAGGCAAATGCCAGTTGTAGTTAGCACTAAACAGCTTCATTGCAGTATCTAAAATTTCTGATGTTATATCTGTATTTGTTACAAGTTTTTGCTGTCTGGTAAAAGATGATAAAGCAGTATCACGAATAGAAATGCTTACAACACCACACATAAGCCCTTGTTCTCTCATTCTGCGGGATACACTGTCTGCTAATACTCCGGCAACTATTTTTACATCTTCATAATTTTTCAAATCCCTGTGGGTAGTTGTAGAGTTACCTATTGATTTAACAGAGGTTACAGAATTATATAACGACACAGGTGAGGTGTCATATCCATTTGCAAAAATATGGAGTATCTCTCCCCACTTACCTAAATTACTCTTTAGAATTTTTACAGGACACTCTGCTATTTGTCCTATTGTAAATATACCTAGCTTATTCAGCTTACTTTTTGTGGCTTTTCCTACATAAAGTAAATCCTCGGCTGGTAAGTTCCATATTATCTCCTTATAATTTTCTCTGCCAATATAGGTTACAGCGTCAGGCTTTTTATAATCACTGCCTAGCTTTGCAAAAATTTTGTTATAGCTTACACCTATACTTACTGTTATATCCAGCTCTTTTTTTATTTTATTGCTTATTTTCTCTGCTATTTCTACACCATTACCAAACAGTGTTTTGCTACCAGTAACATCAAGCCAAGCCTCATCTAAGCCAAAAGGCTCTATCATATCAGTATAGTCATAGTAAATTTCTCTTACCCATTTTGAATATTGAATATATTTTGGGAAATTAGGTGGCAATGTTATAAGATGTGGACATTTTTGTTTTGCCTGCCATATAGCTTCCCCTGTTTTTACACCATATTTCTTAGCTTCATAGCTTTTAGTAAGGATAATTCCGTGGCGTTGCTCTGGGTTACCACTTACGGCTATTGCTTTTCCTTTTAATGATGGATTTAGAGCAGATTCCACTGAAGCATAAAAGCTGTTACAATCGCTGTGTAATATGGTTCTAAGCATTTTAAGTCCTCCAAACATCTGTTTTGTTATATTATAAAACAGATGTTTGGTAAAAGTCAATATAAAACCAAACTTTTGTTCAATTAGCATTTTCCAAAATCAATATTATTTATTATATACAGAAACACAAAAAGACTACACCCCTACCATTTTTAGTAGGTTTGTAGTCTAAATAAAATTTTTATTGAATTTTTTTCATACAGTCGCAATATTCACAAATTAAATAATCGCCTTTTTTTCTAAATTCTTTTGGCATATAAGGCTCTGTATGAGTTATACATTTTGGATTTGTACAACCGCTTTCATCAATAACAGTTCTACCCTTAGCATATTTATATTTTGCACCCTGTAATAGTAATAAAATCAATGCCATTCTTGCATACATACCGTATACAGTTTGCTTAAAGTAAACACATCTAGGATCATCATCACATTCAACTGTTATTTCGTCAACTCTTGGAAGTGGGTGTAGAACTCTTAGGTCAGGTTTACCTAAGGCTAATTTTTCACTGTCTAAAACAAAAACACCTTTTTGTGCCAAATATTCTTCTTCAGATGCAAAACGCTCGCCTTGTATACGAGTCATATATAGTACATCTAAATTTGGAATTGCTTCCTGCAAAGTTGAAATTTCTACATATTCACAGCCCTGCTCGTCCATAATATCCTTAATATACTGAGGAATTCCAAGCTCTGGGGTAGAAATTAAAACAAATGTATTTCCCTCAAAATGTGACATAGTCTTTATTAAAGAATGTACTGTTCTACCATTTTTTAGGTCACCACATAAACCAATGGTTAAGTGGTTAAGTCTGCCTTTTTCTTTGTGTAAAGTAACAAGGTCTGTCAATGTTTGGGTAGGATGTAAATGTCCACCATCACCTGCATTTATAACAGGAACAGAGCTGTACAAAGATGCACCCTTAGCACTGCCCTCCAAAGGATTACGCATAGCAATTATATCTGCGTAGCCACTTACAACTGTAATTGTATCTTTTAGACTTTCGCCCTTAGAAACAGATGAATTCATAGGGTTGTCAAAACCAATAACCGAGCCACCCAGTCTTAGCATAGCAGTTTGAAAGCTCATTTGTGTTCGTGTGCTAGGCTCATAAAATAGCGTACCCATAATTTTTCCTTTGCAAGCCTCGCTGTAATCCTGTGGGTTTTCCATAATTTTTTCAGCTAAATGAACTACCTCTTGCAAGTCAGTAAATGAAAGCATCTCTAAATCTATGATATGATTTAACATTAAAAGCACCTCTTATTCCATTTTAACACGAATATAAATACTTACCTTAGTTAAGATAACACATACCGAAAATATAGTCAAGTTTCATTTGATTTTCTGTAATATTACTTTATATTTTTAGAGATAAAGGAGAAAAGAGAAATAATTACATATTATTCAACCAATGTTCATAATTTATTCTTGTACTAATTATTGGTAAATGGTATAATTGCATTATCAATTTTTAAGGAGAATGAAATGAATAATAAAAAGGTTGTAAGATTTACCCCTAATCCAAGTACTGGATTAAGCTCTCATCAGGTAGAGCAAAGAATTAAAGATGGTGACTATAACAAGGCGAGTAACCTTAAAACAAAGTCATTTCCTGCTATTTTGCGTGACAATGTTTGCACATTGTTTAACCTTATAAACCTTCTTTTAGCAGTTGCAGTGTTTTTAGTTGGTTCTTATAAAAATATGCTGTTTATGCTTATTATTGTTATAAACGCATTAATAGGTACTATTCAGGAAATAAGAGCTAAAAAAACTATTGATAAATTGTCTATTGTTAATGAAGAAAAAATTAAGGCAATGAGAGATGGAAAAATTCAAGAAATAGGAATAAACGATATTGTTCTTGATGATGTTTTTTATTTATCACAAGGACAACAAGTGCCTACCGACTGCGTAGTAATAGAGGGTAGCTGTGAAGCTAATGAATCTTTACTTACAGGAGAATCGGACGCAGTTTATAAGGAGCTTGGTGATACTCTTATTTCCGGTAGCTTTCTTGTAAGTGGTAAATGCACTGTTAAGGCAGACAGAGTTGGTGAAGATAACTATGCGTCACAGGTATTTAGTGGTGCAAAGTATGTAAAGAAGATTGATTCTAAAATAATGGAGTCATTGAACTTTATAATTAAAACAATGTCACTGGTAATTGTACCTGTTGGCTTACTGCTATTTTGGCGACAGTTTATGGCTACTGGCTATACCAATCTACAAGAGGCTGTTGTAAGTACAGTTGCGGCATTAGTTGGTATGATTCCAGAGGGACTTATTCTTCTTACAAGTACAGTATTGGCTGTTGGTGTTATAAGATTATCCAGACAAAAGGTATTGGTGCAAGAAATGTACTGTATAGAAACATTGGCAAGAGTTGATGTACTATGTCTTGATAAAACCGGTACCATAACAGAGGGCTGTATGGTTGTAGAAAGCACACATACTGTAGATGGATTTGAAAATTCTCAGCTTGATAATATACTTAACGCTATAGCAAAATATACGCCAGACAGCAACCCTACAATAAATGCAGTAAAAGATAAATACACAGGGGATACAACATTAACAGCAGACCATTGTGTTGCCTTTTCTTCTGACAAAAAGTGGTCAGGTATTAATTTTGGTAAAGATGGTTCCTATGTTATGGGAGCAGAAGAATTTTTATTTAACGGCAAAAATACAGCTATTCAACAGTTGGCAAAAAACATACCTGTAGGATATAGAGTACTTACACTTGCACATTCTAACAATGACTTTAACGACAGAGATTTACCAGACAATTTACAGCCAATAGGAATAATTGTATTTAAGGATAAAATTCGTAAAGAAGCAAAGGCTACTTTGGAATACTTTGATAAACAGGGTGTAGACTTGAAAGTAATTTCAGGTGATAATGTAGACACTGTTTCAGCTATTGCAAAAGAAGCCGGATTGAAAAATGCAGATAAAGTTATAGATGCTTCTACATTAACAACAGATGAGGACATTTATAATGCTGTAGAGAAATATTCGGTATTTGGCAGAGTTACTCCAAAACAAAAATTGCAAATGGTGCAAGCAATAAAGAGTCACGGACATACAGTTGCTATGACAGGTGACGGTGTTAATGATGTTCTTGCTTTAAAAGAGGCTGACTGCTCTGTAGCAATGGCAAGTGGTAGCGAAGCGGCACGATGTGTTTCTCAGCTGGTGTTGCTTGATTCTAACTTTGCATCTATGCCTAAGGTTGTAGCTGAGGGTAGGCGTTCTATAAATAATATACAGCGTTCAGCATCTTTATTTTTAGTTAAAACCATTTTCTCCACATTACTGGCAGTTATTTTTGTTTTCTATGGTGCAACATATCCATTCCAGCCAATACAAATGACACTGATAAGTGCTTTCTGCATAGGTTTCCCATCATTTGTACTTGCTTTAGAGCCTAATGAAAATAGAATAAAGGGTAATTTCTTACGAAATATTCTTATGAGAGCTATTCCTGGTGGTGTAACCGTCGCCTTATCGGTAGTAATGGTTACTGTAGTGGGTAATATATTTAATCTATCTGATTCATTTATTTCTACCTTGGCGGTAGCAGTTACATCTGTTGTTGGTTTAACTGTTATATTCAAAACCAGCTATCCTTTTAATCCTATACGAATTGCAATGTTTGCTATAAGTACAGCTGGTGTAGCATTAGGTGTAACCTGTTCAAAATGGTTTTGCGAAACCAAGCTTCATATCGAAAATCTTTTTGGCTTTATAGATATGAATACAGAGTTTTTATTGTTCTTTGCTATTTGTGCTTCTGTAGCCCTTGCTGTTTTTGTAGGTATCGAATTTTTATTTAGAAAAATAAGCAAAAGTGATAAAATTAATAGATAATCACATTGTGTAGAAGATAGTAGTATTAGAGATATATCGTATAATAATAAAAATGTGCAAGTTACTTTTACAACTTGCACATTTTTACTATTGATTTATTAGAAATCAATATCAATTTCGTATTTATCTTCAATAAGTATATAATCTACATTGTGTTTTAATGCTAGTTCCAAAGTTTGTGCATTATCCTGTAATACGTTTTCTAAAGTACATTCATCACACAAACGATTTTCGATTACACTTGCATATTTCTTTATATCGGCAAAATTATTTTCTATGTACTCTTTACTCATAACAAGGCAATAGTACTTTATATTATCAAGATATTCCTTATTAAAATAGTTTGCCCAATCAAACGGAATATAACAACCCTCTACTATTAAATTCTGCTTATTTTCTATGGCTGTTTTAATCATTTCACAGACAATAGGCCATAAATATGCTGTAAGTTCACTATCATCGCTTATTGGAGTAAGCAGTGTGTTTTTACTTCTTATTAAACCCATTTTCAAATGGTCTATTGATAAATATGGATATTTATATTTTTCAAGTAGTTTTTGTGCAAGGGCAGTTTTGCCTGTGTGTGATGCACCTGTTATTAATATAATCACTATTATCCTCCTGTTCTATAAATTAGAATTTTTTTCTAAAACAAATCGTGCAACTTTAACATTTCCATCCATTTCAATAGACACTATATTAAAGCCACATCTTTCTGTATAAAACTTTACATTTTCCTCTTTGTCTATGGGTGTAATTAAAGTGAATTTATTCCAATCCTTATAGTATGATGTTACAAATTTAATTGCTTGCGTTCCAATTCCTTTACCTTGAAACTTTGGAACAACGCACAAACAACCAACTTCATATGTTCCTACATCCACCTTTTTGCAAGAAATACAACCAACTGGTTTACTATTATGTAAAATAATAAATTTGGGATAATTTATTATGGATTTCTCCATCATATCTTTAGTTTTTCCATACGCAGGACATTCTCCATATTTAATATAATCACTATAAAACGCAGAATTATAAATATCTATTAGTAATTCTGCATCTGTTATTTCTGCTTTTCTATATTCAATCTTCGTAGATAACAACCCTCAAATTCAAGTGTGTTAATTAAAACAAATAGATTATTTTATATAAAACAAAAAATCTTTAAATACCACAGAAAATTTTGCCTATCACTTAGTAAGTAATAGGCATTTATTTATGAGTAATTATGATAACTGGATTTTATTACTACAGCAAATTAAAAAATTATTCCTTGTCCTTTTTAAACTTTTTCACTGTGGTATAAACTAAAACAGGAAGAGCAAGCAAATCAATTACTCCCAATATTCTTACAACAATATCAGATAATTCAATTCCGATAATATTTGAGCCAAATAAAATAATTGATACAATCCCTATTATAAATAAACTTATACTCCACAATAAGTCATTTATTTTTTTCATAATTGCTTTCCTCCGTACAATTTAAATCCATATATTCTGTGTTACAGAATATTATCTCTGCTTATGTAATAATCTCATTTTACATTCTCTGATTTTAGAAGCGTATTTACTTGTGAATATAACTCCAACAATCATCATACCAGACATTATACCAAGACACAATCCGCCAAAAAAATTATCAGCATTATCTGTAAAAAATAATATCATATAAATCACAGCTGCTACAAATCCACATATAAAAAGTTTATTCATTCTTTTGGTTACTTTCATTTTATCTTCGTTACTAAATTCTGCAACTTTTAATACAGTTTCCTTTAATTCTTCATTCATTTTCTCGCTTTTCCTTTCTCCATCAATTAATTCTCGCAAATCAACTTCATAATAATCTGCCATTTCAATAAGAATATCCACATCGGGAAGATTACTGCCAGTTTCCCATCTTGATATAGACCTACGAGATACATTAAACTGTTCTGCAAGTTGTTCCTGCGTAAGTCCTTTTTCTTTACGGAGTTCCTTTAGAAATTCTCCGATTTTAATTTGGTCCATTACTTTTTGCCCTCCTTTCAAGAACATATTACATATAAAACCATAAAAATTACAGGACACAAAGCGAGCAATGCCCTATTTTTTAATGGGACAATAGTGTCCCATTCCAATTTCTTGCACAAAAATTAAAGTTTGTTGATTAAAGTATACAATATTTTATATATATGAGAAATTATGCTAATAATTAGGTAAGTGGTTTTTCATTCATTAATTAGTAATTTAACAAATTAGAATTTATTTTTTTATGATGTATTTCATAGGAGTAAATCTTATACCATCAATTTCTTGCTCCTCACTTAAAGAGATAAAACCAATAGATAAATAAAAAGGTATTCCATAAGGCGAAGAGTTTAGCGTTAGTGCTTCTAATGAAGGATTATCACTCAAAACATCATTCAATAGGTAGTAAAAAATATTTCTTGCAATTCCTCTTCTTTGATATTCTTTCTTTGTAAACGCCAGATTAATATGCTTTCTATCACTTCTCATACCCATTAATGCTACTATTTCTTCTCCATTAAATGCACCATAAATAGGACATACACCTTGTCTTGCTTTTTCCAAAAATTCGGGGTTTTCCACAATATCTCTTTTGAATGTATCAACCCCTGATGATTGATAATCAGGGGCTTCAAATTTCATAAAAACCTCAAATGCCAATCTCATAGCACTTTCTACTTCATTACTAGCGTTTTTTCTAATAATTATATCTTCCATAAAACATATATCTGTTAAATTCAAGTTTTATTAACTATTTCATTGCCGGAAAGCCTGCACCATCTATAATTTCTGCTTTTGTTACAATAATAAAAGCAGATTTATCAATAGACGAAGCTATAGATTTTACCTTGTAAACCTGACTAGGTCTTACTGCACACATAATAGTTTTGCTCTCTTTTCCTGTGTAACCACCCTGTGCATCAAGAAGTGTTACACCACGGTGTACCTCATTCATAATAGCTTTGGAAATATCGTCATATTGTGATGACATAATAAACATTACCTCTCCATTATCGTGTGAAAGTCCATATATTGTAGTATCTATAACCTTGGAGCTTATAAAAATAACTATTACAGAATACAAACCACTTTCAATAGAGCCATAGATAATCATAGTAGCTACTATTACAAATAGACCTGCAATAATAATTATTGTACCTATTGATAGAAAAGGAAAATGGTTGCGAAGATTTTTTGAAATAATATCAGTGCCACCTGTTGAGCCACCGCCATAAATAATTAGACCTAAACCCAAGCCCATTATCAATCCACCAAATAAGGCTGCCAAGGTACGCTCGCCAGTGTATGTTGGAATGTAATCTGCAAGAAAATCTACCATAAGCGATGACATTACTGTACCAATAATTGTTTTTATAAGATATTTTCTGCCATTTTCAATAGCACCCCATATAAACAGGGGTATATTAATAATTAAAGTCGTTATACCAATAGGTAAACCGTAAAGGTGGTTAAGCATTGTAGAAATACCGGTTAGACCACCTGCTACAACGTCATTAGGTGCCATAAACATATCAACAGCCACAGCAAACAATAACGACCCAGCTAACATAAGCAGGGCATCCCTTACAATAGATAGAAAGGTTTTTGCCCTGCTTTGCTTTGTTAAATTAGAATTATTCTTCATAAAAAGCACCTACTTTACAAACTCTAATAATAAAAAATTCAATTAGATTACACCTGTTACACAGGCTATACTGTTCTACCCACACAGCTAATACAATCTTCAGAATTATTTACGCAACTATTAACCACTGGATTTTATCCAGTGGTAAGTAAAGATTAGTATTAATAATTCTATTTTGTATGTTCATAAATATTATCTACAATTAAGTTAAATAATTCTCTTATTCTTGAAATATCTTTTTTTAAGTACAAATAACCAAACAGAGCTTCGAAGCCTGTTGCATTGTGGTAGTCATCTTTATTAGCATTTTTAGGTACAGAATGAACATTTGCGTTTTTTCCACGCTTATAAATTGTAAGTTCTTCTTCTGTAAGATTTGGCAATAACAACTCTGCACATTCTGATTGGAATTTGCAGTTTACTACACTTACCTTTCTGCTATTAAGCTGGCCAACAGGTCTGTTAGCCAGCGAAACAACATACTCACGAATCATTAAATCGTAAACACCGTCACCAATAAAAGAAAGAGTTAGTGGTGACATCTGTCTTACATCAAAATCACAAGATAATATACTATCCATTTGCTACCTCTTACTCAACAAAATCAAATTCAAGGTCATAAATAGATACTGTGTCACCCTCGTCTATGCCTGCTTCACGCAGTGCATCAATAACACCACCATTAATAAGAACACGCTGGAAGTACTGTAAAGATTCGTAATCATCAAAATTTACAGACTTCATAATATTAAACAGCCACTTAGCTTCAACAAAGAATATACCGTCGTGCTTTGTAATCTTAACGGCATTTTTATCAATTCTTTCAGGCTGAACAATAGGTGCTGGCTCTGCTTCGTAACGTGCTATTGGAGGTAGCTTACTTAACATCTCCAAAACCTTGTTAAGTAAATCATCAACACCTTCATTAATAGGTGCCATTATGGGGAAGAACTGATAGCCTTGCTCCTCTACAAACGCCTTAAAATCAGCAATTTGTTCATCTGTTGCAAGGTCACATTTATTGCCGGCAACTATCATAGGTCTTTCTGCAAGTTCCGCATTAAACTTTTTAAGTTCCTCATTAATTATTTTGAAATCCTCTTTAGGGTTACGAGCTTCACTGCCTGCTATGTCTACAACGTGAACTAACATACGGCAACGCTCAACGTGTCTTAAAAATTGATGTCCTAAGCCTACGCCCTCCCAAGCACCTTCTACAAGGCCAGGAATATCTGCCATAACAAAGCTTTTGCCCTCGCCCATACTTACTACACCAAGAACAGGAGTTATAGTAGTAAAATGATAGTTAGCAATAACAGGCTTTGCCTGACTTACAACAGAAACAAGAGTACTTTTACCTACATTTGGAAAACCTACTAAACCTACATCAGCTAGTAGCTTTAGCTCAAGGGTAACATCATATTCTTCACCAGGCATACCAGGCTTTGCAAAACGAGGAGTTTGTCTGGTTGCTGTTGCAAAATGTATATTACCCCAACCACCATTGCCACCTTTGGCAACCAGTACAGGCTCTTTACCAGATACATCTGCAAGAAGTCTGCCAGTTTCTGCATCTTTTACAAGTGTTCCTCTTGGCACCTTAATAATTAAATCCTCTGCATTTTTACCAGAGCTTCGCTTTGCTTTACCGTTTTCACCCTTTGGTGCAACATATTTTCTTTTGTATCTAAAATCTGCAAGAGTTGATAGGTTGTCATCAGCTTGGAATAAAACGCTACCACCTCTGCCACCGTCACCACCGTCTGGTCCACCAGAAGCAACATATTTCTCACGGTGGAAAGACACTGAACCGTCACCACCGTCACCTGCTTTAATGAAAATTTTCGCCTTATCTACAAACATTTATCTTCACTACCTTTCTATTATGTAGTATATCATAACAGCCCACATTTTCTGCAATAATTTTTTACAAAGTTGCCGACTGTAATTATTTTCTGTAATAAAAAATCGTCTTTTATCTATATATTCTCTTTTGGTGTAACAAATAAACATAACAGTAATAATGTTTATTTTAATTAACTGTATTATAACATATTTCTTATAAATATACAAAAAGGGCGGAATAAAAACATCCGCCCTTAAACAACTAACTATAGTAAAAATTACTGCTCAGCGTATACGCTTACACACTTTCTGTCACGACCTACACGCTCGAAACGAACAACGCCGTCGATCATAGCGAATAGAGTGTCATCAGAACCACGACCAACATTGTTACCTGGGTGAATGTGTGTACCACGCTGTTTGTAAAGAATGTTACCTGCCTTTACAAACTGACCGTCTGCACGCTTAGCACCAAGTCTTTTAGACTCTGAATCACGGCCGTTCTTTGTAGAACCCATACCTTTTTTGTGAGCAAATAGCTGGATATTTATATTAAGCATTTTGTTACACCTCCGTACTGTTTACAATCAAATAATCTGAATATTGCTCTTCTAATAAGAGCATATGCAACTTAAAGCCCTGCAAAATATCTCTGCAAGCTGTTGCATTCTTTTGGAAAACTCTTAGCAACATATCGCCGTTATCTTCGTCAACATTAATTTCAGCATCTATACCAATAACCTCGGTTATTGTATTAGCAACCATTAATGCAACAGAGCTTATTGCGGCACAAACAATGTCACTGCCACTTTCTGCATAGCCTGAATGACCTGTAATTCTGAAACCCACAAGGTCACCATTTGCCAGCGTAAGTAAGTTTACCTTAGTCATAATTAGGCATTGATAGATGTGATTTCAACCTTTGTATATGGCTGTCTGTGACCCATCTTTCTCTTTTCGCCCTTCTTTGGCTTGTAAGTAGCAACTGTAATCTTCTTGCCCTTACCGTTCTTAATAACCTTGCCTTCAACCTTAGCACCCTCTACATAAGGAGCACCAACTGTTAGACCGTTATCGTTTGAAAGTGCAACAACCTTGAAATCAACTGTTGCGTCTGCTTCTACAGCAAGCTTCTCAACAAAAATAACATCACCATTAGTTACCTTGTACTGCTTGCCACCTGTTTCGATAATTGCGTACATAATCTGTACCATCCTTTTTTAAGTCTCGCTACTGGTGGGCGTGGTGTGACAAATTATAAAATCTGCATAACCAGCTTACAAAAGCCCACAATATGCGGCTTAATTATTTTACCAAACAAAGTATAATTTGTCAAGTAAAATTTGTTACTGTCCTACCCAAGATACGACAAAGCAAATCACACAAAATTAAACAGCTTATGAATAGCAACCCAATTATTACTATAATCAACTTTGCCTAAACCAATAAAAAAGTTATTTTCTGTTTTTATTCTTATAATTTCACCGTCGGCTAAATTTTTTATTTTTAATCTGCATATGTCAAGCTGACCACCATTGCAAAAGCGTTTAGCCTGTGGTTGCGATATTACAACCTGTCGGTAATCTGTAAATACACCGTCTACACTTTTTACCACGGTGTCCAGCTTATTATTGTTAGCAAGTTCTTTAGCCTGTTCTAGGGTTATGGCATCTTCAAGAGAATATCCACAGGCAAAGGTTCTGCATAGTGCTGTCATAACAGCACCACTGTCTAATAAAGCACCTATATCATCAATAAGTGTACGAATATATGTACCCTTTGAGCAGGCTACAATTAGCTTACCGCAATGAGTATCCTCATTGTATTCTAACAGCTGTAGTTTACTTATATTTACCTGTCGCTTTTCACGCTCTACAACAATGCCCTGTCTAGCTAACTCATATAGGCGTTTGCCATCCTTTTGTACTGCCGAATACATAGGTGGAAGCTGAAATATATCACCTGTAAACTGCGGTAAAAGATTTTCAATATCGTTTGCAGTTGAACACACTGTTTTTGTAGAGGTTATCTCCCCGGTTATGTCTAGGGTATTGGTAGTAATGCCTAGTTGAAATTCAGCTATATACTCCTTACTGCTGTCTGGCAAAAGGGATTGTGCTTTGGTTGCATTACCAAATAGCAATGGTAAAACTCCGGTAGCCATTGGGTCTAATGTGCCTGTATGCCCCACCTTTTTTGTTTTAGCCACACCACGCATTACTGCCACTACATCAAAAGATGTAAAATCTGCCGGCTTATTTATTACTATAATTCCATTCATAAACAAACACCTTAAAACACTTCATTTTCCAAAACCTTATACACAACAGGTAGCAATAAATCCTTAACCTGCTGTATTGTACCCTTTATAGCACAACCTGCGGCAGCGTTATGACCACCACCACCAAAATGACTGCAAATTTCGTTTGCTTTTATGCCGTCATTTGTTCTTACAGATACCTTAAAGGTTTGGGAATCTTTTTCTCTTAAAGTTATTCCTACCTTTACACCCTCGATAGTTCTTGGAATAGCAGAAATGCCTTCTATTTGGTCATCGCCTACATTAAACTTATCTAATATAGCTTTTGTTGTATACGCAAAAGCAACTTCGTCATTATGGTAATATTCCATATTTCCTATAACATAAGCCTCTAGCTCTTTTTTGTTTTTAGATACAGTTTCAAACATTTGCTTATTAATTTTGTAGGCGTCACAATTATACTCCATAAGCTGTGCCACTATAAGGTGAGTTCTTGCTGTAACATTTGAGTATCTAAAACAGCCTGTGTCTGTTGTCATACCTGTATAAATGGCATTAGCTATATCTTTTGTAAAGGTTATATCTAACAGTTTAGCTATATCAAAAATATTTTCGCAGTTAGATGCAGATTCAGCTACAACATAATATTGTTGAGCAAAGGGCTTGTGTGTTTCGTGGTGGTCAACTGCCATTTGAATATTATCTGCGTAAATATCAAGTACACCTAACAGCTTTTTGTCAGCAACATCTACGCTAATATATGTTTGTGGCGTAAACTGGGTTGTATCTATACCATTAGCAAGATAGCTGAATTTTGCAGGCAAAGCTCCACCGTTTATAAGAACCTTTGCTTTTTTGCCAATTTGCTGTAGCATACCACACAAGGCATATGCAGAGCCAAGTGTATCTCCGTCTGGATATTGATGAGTTAATATAGCATAATTGTCGTTACTTTTAAGAAAAGCAACAACTTCATTTATATCAAAAATCTGCTTCATCATCTAATTCCTCCTCAGGAATTTCCTCAGGTATATCAAGATTCAGCAAAATTTTGTTGATATTTGCACTGTATTCTATTGAATCTGTTGCATAAAATAATGGTGCAGGTACATGACGAAGTTTTAGACGGTGACCAAGCTCTTTTCTGATAAAACCTGCGGCATTTTTAAGAGCTTTTGCCGCCTCCTTACTTTTATCCATACCATACATAGAGCTTACATATACACTGCAATATGAAAGGTCATTAGTTACATCTACACGAACAACGCTAACCATAGCGTCGCTAATTCTTGGGTCTTTCATTTCACGAAGAATAGCAGTCATTTCTCTTCTAATATCTTCTGTTGTTCTTCCCATTCTATGTCCAGCCATAATATTATTCCTCCTGTTCTTTTTATTAGTATTAACTATTTTATATTGATTTCTCTTTGTTTTTCATATAAGCTTTTACAAATAATTTTAGCACCTACATAAGCTTAAATTCTACATTCTTATTTCTGTTTGAAAATACTGTTCCTGAAACGCAACCTGTTGCATTATTTCTTCTTTTGTAAAGGAAACATTATTAGGTGCTACCACCCATTTTTCCTCTACATCATCTAATCTGTGAATGATTGCAATTACTTTTCCCACAAATTCTTTAACAGGTTGGTAAACACCAAGGATATATGCGTCCTGTTCTTCCCCATCTGGTGCCATAATATTAGGAATATATCCATAATTAACAGAATAATAAATATCTTTATGCTTTGGGTGATAAGTACCAAGCGGTCTATCAACAATAACTGTTACGACACTTCCAATCATAAAATCAACCTACCTTAAAAAAACATAAACATAAGTAAATCCCAGTATGTATGCAATGTAATTGGTACAAGTATATTTTTACTTTTTATAAATGCGTAGCTGAAAATTACACTTAGTATTATAACACATAAAAATCCAAAACCTATAAAACTGCTTACAAAAATTCCATTATGAATCCAAATAGGAAAATGAATTGCTAGAAACATAAGAGCATTTATAATTATGTATCGCCACTTTTTATCCTCTTTTATAGTAACATTAAGCAACCAGCCACGAAAAACCATTTCTTCTGTAACACCAACAAACAGTAAATCTAACACATCATCAAAACCAAAACTACTTGATATTATAAGTTTACCATTTTCCAGTATTGCACCGACTAGTAGACAAGCTGTAAACAATATAAAAATCGGCAAATATTTTAACCAGTTAACTTTTGATGAAAACATATCTTTCAGCGTAATATAAACATCTTCTTTGAAATGATATATAAGAATAACTGCAGGCAATGTCCATACAAGATTTTTAATAAGTACATTTACAACAAACTGTGATAATACTTCATTGTTAAGTATAAATCTAATTTGTTCAAAAACAAACAATTCACCTATAGCCCACAAACCATAAAATACAGGCAGATAAAAATTAAAGATTTAATTTTACTTTGCTTTGTCATTCTTTTACACTCTCTTTCTAATTTTTATTTATCTACACAATTACCCCAATAATAAGAACTAAAAACAAAATAACTCACGCTTAATCAATGATATATGTTCATTATTTTTTAATTTATTTAGTAAAATAAGTTTCATTACTACTAAATTTATATATGCCCACTATAAATTATAATTTGTACAATTACTTTATCCACTGAATAAAGGCTGTTTTGTCTGAATGATTATAACCAGCACTTTCGTAAAATTTAAGAGTAGAGTCCTCTTTTGAACCAGTAAGTAGCATCATTTTGTAGCAATTCATTTTTTCAGCAATTTCTTTGGCATAGTTTAAACATTCTGTTGCGTATCCATTTCCACGATAATCTGTATGAGTAACAACATTTTCTATAAAAACATATGGTCTAATATTTCTTGTTAAATTTGGTATAACCACACATACACAAGAGGATACAATCTTGTTATCTACAATTTTAACTATGATATGGTGGTTTTCATCTTGCATTATGGTATTCCACATTTTTTCTAAATGCTCTGACATTTTAGGAACAGATTCCTCGTGCAAATGCAAATATAACTCTAATAGTTCCATTAATTCATTTTCATTAATTTCTCTTACCATTATAAAACTCCTACATATTTATACTGGCTTTGCATAGCACAGCGTAGCCTGTGTAACAGGCGTACTATAAGTATTAACAGCTAAAAAAATTATAACTATACCATATAAGGCGGACTATGGATTTGCTTCCAATATGTCCGCCTTTATTATTTTATTATTAATCTCTGTATTCTTCTATTTTGAATACCTCAAAGATGTCGCCCTCTTTAAGGTCAGAGAAACGGTCTAAGCCGATACCACACTCATAGCCTGCTGCAACCTCTTTTACAGAGTCTTTGAATCTTTGTAGAGATGACATAGTATCTTCTGCAATAACAATACCGTCACGAACAACACGCACCTGAGCATTACGCTCGATTTTACCGCTAAGAACATAGCTACCTGCAATAAAGCCAACATTCTTAATTTTGATAACATTACGGCACTCTGCTTTACCAAGCTCAATTTCTCTTGTTTTTGGTGCAAGCATACCCTTCATAGCCTGCTGAATTTCTTCAATACAGTCATAGATTACTCTATACATATGAAGCTCTATACCGTCACGCTCTGCTGTTGCTTGTGCTACAGCGTCTGGTCTTACATTAAAGCCTACTACAATAGCGTTTGATGCACTTGCAAGCATTACGTCTGATTCGTTAATAGCACCAACAGCACCATGTATAACATTTACACGAACCTCTTCGTTTGTTAGCTTAGCAAGTGACTGCTTAACAGCTTCTACAGAACCCTGTACATCAGCCTTAACAATAACTTTAAGCTCTTTCATTTCGCCCAACTGCATCTGGTCGAAAAGATTATCAAGTGTTACCTTAGTTTGAGCATTAAATATTTCTTCCTTAGCCTTTGTCTTTCTCTGCTCTACAAGTTCTCTTGCAAGACGCTCGTCAGATACAGCATTGAAGATGTCACCGCCTATTGGAACCTCGTCAAGACCTGAAATTTCAACAGGATATGATGGACCTGCGTGTTCAACCTTTTCGCCACGGTCGTTTGTCATTGCTCTTACTCTACCTGATGTTGTACCAGCAACAACAATATCGCCAACATTTACTTTTTCCAAGAGTTTCTGCGGCATAATATCAAGTTCTGCGTTACCATAAGTGGATTCACGAACAACACTACCACTGACAGTTGTGTCAGAGCAAGCAGTAAGAGAAAACAACAGGATAAAAACAACAAATATTGAAACAAATCTTTTCATATCATCACCGCCTTGGGTGTATTGTAGCATAAAAGCGGCAAAGCCGCAATACTTATTACTTCTTACTTCCCAAAAAATCCCGTTCGAATTTTATTTTTAAGTAAGAGTGAAGAAGTAAGAGGTAATAAGTAAAAATCCTGAAC
>JAXKHT010000097.1:0-9783 GCA_036549705.1 Acutalibacteraceae bacterium
AAATCAAGCAGGACTTTCTTCATTTGAAAGCCCTGCTTTGTCTACGGTCTGAGGCAACAGCTTAGTTGCTGTTGCCTGTTCTTGTTTTTCTTATTTTGGGATTACCCCAACTATTGACATAGAGCCTATAAAATTGAGTATATATTTATAATAGTAAAAAAGTAAAAACAGCCATTTGTAATTATCCAAATAGCTGTTTTAATTTTCTTAAAAAACGGAACTAGTTCCGTTTTGGTATAACATATTTTTCCATTTTGAGTGAGTTTCCGAAATAGAAAAATGTTGATATTATCTTACATTTATGCCTATTTTTTCCTTATAAGCGTTGACTTTTACACAAAAATGTGCTATAATGTTGATGTAACAAAAAAATAAAGCATCCACAGCCCACTGACTGTTTGGCGACAATCAGCAGGCATACGCTATTAGAGTTTTGACCGAACTCGTAATAACTTGTGAACGCTATTTATTCTCTGTATATAATACAGGGTTTTTATAGATTTGTCAAGATAAGTTCGTACACTCTTTTAGCACTTGGGTTGTATAAGCTTATCTTTTTGTTTCAAAACTTAAAAATTAAATCCCCAGAACATAATAACTATACAAAGGGTCTGTCCTAATAGTATCGCCTTGACACCTAATGCGTTAGCAGTTAGGTTGCTCTAAGAGCCTACCAACCTCTATCTGTAAAATTAAGATATGTTGGTTAGTTAGCGTGCCAACTTAGTTTTCTGCAAAAAACTTAAAGTTGCTACTTGGACTAGCTGGGTAAGAGCATTGCTCTGATTAATACGCTCGTAAAACGATTTTACATCTTATTCTTAACTACTGTAAAATCCTTTCGCTATGGCTAAACAATGAAAGTCGTGATGACCTCAGAAGTGCAAACTCATAAATCGCAGTATTGCGTGAGTCGGTCTTAGCGTTGAGTAGGTTAAATTATTATGTTACTGGATATAAAATGCACTTAAACAAGCCCACATAAGTGTGCTTGTTTAAGTAGTGTGGTTGCGGGAGCCAGACTTGAACTGACGACCTTCGGGTTATGAGCCCGACGAGCTACCATCTGCTCCATCCCGCGATATTTATTTGTTGCTGTTTTCTACAGCTTCTACATTATAGCTTATTTAATATATTTTGTCAACACTTTTTATAAAAAAATAAAAATAATTTTTTGGTTTTTCAATTCAGTTATAGTAACAATATATTGTTTGCAAATATTGCATATTTCTGTTATAGTTATAATAATCTTTTGCGTAAGCATTGAATGTTAGTATAGACTTAAATTCATACTAATCTTAATTTTTTTATTGGACAAAATCCAGCGGTTAATAGCTGTGTAAGCAGTGTTGACTATTGTATAGGACGTGCTGTGGGTATCACGGAATAGCTTGCGTAACAGGTATGCTAGTTGTTTTACATAGTAACCTTTCCCCTTTGTTGCAGTAAATTCGTAGCTGTGTAAAAGGTATCCAGTCATCAGGTGTACGGTGACTTATAGGTAGCACAGGGAAGTCTGTGTAATAAGATTACTCTAATTAAATTTTTTAATTTGTAATTAGAGTTCAGTATTAGTATTCAGATATAAAACGTAAATTAATCATATATTAGACTTTATTATTAGTATTAAATAAAAAACGTAAATTAATCATATATTAGATTTTATTATTAGTATTAAATATAAAATGTAAATTATTCATATATTAGACTTTAATTATTAGTATAAACATAAAACGTAAATTATTCATAAAATTTGTTATTTTGCAATAAGTTGCTCAAGAGAGGTGATTGATATGGCTTGGTTTTTTACTCAGGCATTTACAGGTAAATCTTACACAATTATGGGTGAAGATGCAAAGCATATAGAAAAATCGTTAAGAATGAAAATAGGAGAAGCAATAACGCTGGTGGACGATAATTCTATGCAACACAGCTGTGTTATAGAGGACATATCGCCAAATAATGTTACAGTTAGTGTTATTGAGAGCTTTCCTTGTGAAAACGAACCTAATGTAAAGGTTACTCTTTATCAGGCTTTACCTAAAGGGGACAAAATGGATACTATAATACAAAAAGCTGTGGAATTAGGTGTAACAGATATTGTACCAGTTATTTCGGCTCGTTGTATATCTAGACCAGATGAAAAATCTATGGCTAAGAAAATTCAGCGTTGGCAAAAAATCGCCTTACAAGCGGCACAGCAATCACGCAGAGGAATAATTCCACAGGTAAAACAAATGCAAACCTTTAATCAAGCTGTAGGTGGAATAGATGAAAGCCAGTGCAATATTATCTTTTATGAATGTGGTGGAGATAGCATTGGTAGTGTGATTGATAAAGGCAACAAACAAATTAATATGTTTGTTGGCAGTGAGGGTGGCTTTGAACAGCAAGAGGTTCAAAAGGTAATTGATAAAAACGGCTATGCCTTAACCTTGGGTAAGCGTGTGCTAAGGGCAGAAACAGCCCCTTTGACTGGGTTGGCTGTTATTATGTATGTTACAGGTAATATGGATTCTATTCCTACAGATAAAACATTTGCGTAAAAAATATTAAATTAAGGAGAATAAAATATGATAGGTATAATTGGAGCATTAGATGTTGAAATAACTGTCATTAAAAATTTAATGACAGATGTTAGAGAAGAAACAATAAGCAAAATTAATTTTTACATTGGTAAAATTAGTGGTCAAGATTGCGTATTGGCACAGTGCGGTGTAGCCAAGGTAAATGCTGCTATGTGTACTCAAACTATGATTTTAATGTTTAAGCCAGAGGCTATTATTAATACAGGTGTTGCAGGGGCTCTTAATAAAGAGATAAATATTGGAGATATAGTTGTTTCCAGCAGTGTTGTACACCACGACGCAAATATTATTGAAGATGAGGGTAAAGAAAGCGGTATGCTTTTCCCTCGTGGAACTATTCAGTTTAGTGACGAAAGCATTACTAAAATTGATGCAGATAAGGCTTTGGCAGACAGACTTATAGAAGGTTGTAAGAATATTGATGGAGTAAAAGTATTTTATGGTACTGTTGCCTCCGGTGAACAGTTTATCTCCAGCAAAGTGGCAAGAATAGAAATTGGTGAATTTTTTAATGCTTATTGCTGTGAAATGGAGGGTGCTGCTATAGGTCAGGTGTGCTATAGAAATGATGTACCTTTTGTTATTCTTCGTGCAATTTCTGATACTATTGATGATAACGATTTTATGGATTTTGAGAAATTCAAGTGCATTGCTGCTGATGAAACACTAAAGGTTATTAAGGCTTTTTTTAATGTAGAAGAAAAATAAACTTGCAATTTTATTTGCTTTATGTTATATTAAGCACGAAGCAAATATTGAATATATAGGGGAGCTTGCTATAGCCGGCTGAGAGATGCGTGTACGCTGATACCCTTGAACCTGATTCGGATAATGCCGACGGAGGGAAATATAAATGGGAGTTTCTGTGCCGTCACACCTTTGTGACGGCTTTTTTCTTTTTTATAAACCACCGCTAATATTATCTATATTTGCTTACTATTATTTAAGGATGGTGGTTTGTTATGAACACACAAAACAGAAACACAAAACGAATGGTACTTACAGCGTTGCTGATTTCTTTAGCAGCAGTGCTTAGTATGGTAAAAGTGGTGAAAATGCCATTGGGTGGCTCGGTAACCTTGCTTTCTATGTTGCCTATTGCTATGCTGTCTATTGAGTATGGTGTAAAATGGGGATTATCCTCAGCGTTTTTATACTCTTTGGTTCAGTTTGGCTTAGATTTTGGCGAGGTGCTAAGCTGGGGTTTAACTCCTGCTGTGCTTATAGGTACTATACTGTTTGATTATGTGTTGGCGTATACTGCTTTGGGAATATCTGGAGTTTTCCGAGAAAAAGGCATAAAGGGTATATGTATTGGTATTTTTATTGCCTTGTTAATAAGGTTTGTTAGTCACTTTATTTCAGGCAGTATTTTATTTGCAAGTTGGTGTCCAGAGGGCTGGAATGTAGTACTGTATTCTATTTGCTACAACGGTGCTTATATGTTGCCGGAAATGGTGGTAACTATGATAGGTGCATCTGCTATGTTTAAATTACCACAGATTAACAGATTAATGTCCGGAGATAAAATTTAAGAAATTATAAAATAATATAGAAAACACCATAACCGCTATTTGCACAGAAGCAAAAGGGTTATGGTGTTTTTCGTTAATCCTTAAAATTGCCTTTATATAGGCGTTTTTGTGGATAATGTTTTATCAATCAGCTATCTCTTCCTCTGCGTGAAAAAATGGCTCTCTGTTATCCATTTGAATATATGGACGTCTTGGCATAACATTTTCGTAAGCAGGACGAATAATTTTGCTGGAATTTGACAACTCTTCTATTCTGTGGGCACTCCAGCCGGCTATTCTTGCCACTGCAAACAGTGGTGTAAATAGCTCCTTTGGTAGCTCCAGCATACTGTAAACAAAGCCACTGTAAAAGTCTACATTTGCACTTACAGGCTTTAGTGTGTTTCTCTTTTGAGAAATTAATTTTGATGCTATGCGTTCAACATTGTTGTATAGCATAAATTCACGTTGTTTACCCTTTTCGTTAGACAATCTTTCAACATAGCCCTTGAAAACTCTTGCTCTTGGGTCGCTTACTGTGTAAATTGCGTGACCCATACCATATATTAAGCCACTTCTGTCGAAAGCCTCTTTGTTAAGGATTTTTTCAAGATAAGCCTCTATCTCCTGTTCGTCACTGTAATCCTTAACGTGAGCCTTTATATCATCAAACATATTTACAACCTTTATGTTAGCACCACCGTGCTTAGGGCCTTTTAATGAGCCAAGTGCAGCAGCAACAGCTGAATATGTATCTGTACCAGATGAGGTTACAACGTGGGTTGTAAAGGTAGAGTTGTTACCACCGCCATGTTCTGCGTGAAGCACCAAAGCCATATCTAATAGCTTAGCTTCCAGTGGAGTATACTTTCTGTCAGAACGAAGCATATACAACAGATTTTCAGCTGTAGACAGCTCTGGCTGTGGTGTGTGAATTATTAGGCTTTGATCGTCGTGGTAATATTGATAAGCTCTGTAGCCATAAACAGAGAATATAGGGAACAATGCTATAAGCTGTAGACATTGACGAAGTACATTTGGTATTGAAATATCATCTGCGTTGCTGTCATAGGAGTACATTGTAAGTACACTTCTAGACATTGCATTCATAATATCTCTACTTGGGGCTTTCATAATTATATCTCGCACAAAGCTTGCAGGCAAGGTGCGGTATTCATTTAACATTTTTCTAAAATCGTATAAACTGTTTTTGTCTGGAAGTTCACCAAACAGCAACAAATATATAACCTCTTCAAAGCCATAACGATTTTCACTTGTAAAGCCATTAACAATGTCCTCTACATCATATCCACGGTAAAACAGCTTACCGTCTATTGGGGTACGAGTACCGTCAGCGTTTTCTTCAAAGGAGCAAACCTCAGAAATTTCTGTTAAGCCTGTAAGAACACCTCTGCCGTTTGCGTCACGCAAACCACGCTTTACATCATATTTTCCATAAAAGGCTGGGTTTATTTGATTGTTTTCTACGCATTTTTGGCTAAGTCTGTAAATTTCAGGTGTAATCTCACTGAATTTTAGGTCACCGTCTTTTAATGTAAAATAGCTTTGCATATTTTCCACTCCCTTTCGTTATTGTTGGATAATTCTTTGGTGGGTGGTTAAAATAAATTTATATCCAATATTTAGTTGTGTTATATTATACTAATTTAGTCACCAGATAAAATCCAGTAGATATTAGGTATACTCTAATTAAGAACTAAAAAAGCTCTTAATTAGAGTTTAGTGTTAATATTAATCCATATTAAGAATCATATCGTCTACATCTTTTCCCGGAGGTACCATTGGTAGTACATTGGCATCTGGAGAAATACGGAAGTCAATAAGAACAGGTGCGTTAAGAGCAATAGCCTTTTCCAGTGTTGGCTTAATTTCTTCTGTTTTTGTTACAGCAAAGCTGTCTAAACCAAATGCCTTTGCAGCATCAACAAAGCTGGTTGCTCTGTGTGGGTCAGTAGCAGAAAATCTTCTGTCATAGAACAGCTTTTGCCACTGTCTAACCATACCAAGAACAGTATTGTTAAACACCATAATTACAACAGGAATGTTGTAGCTTTTTAGTGTTACCATCTCGTTCATATTCATATGGAAGCTACCGTCACCTGTAACAAGGAAAACTCTTTTATCCATACAACCCATAGAAGCACCAATAGCTGCACCCATGCCATAGCCCATTGTACCAAGTCCACCAGATGTTAAAAATGTTCTTGCTGCTCTAAATCTACATTCCTGTGCAGCCCACATTTGGTGCTGACCAACATCTGTTACAACAATATCATCATCTGCTCTTAGCTCTTCTACTGTTCTAAGAATTTCCTGTGGGGTTATATAATCGCCAATTTTTTTCTCTGTAACAGTTGAATACTGGCTAAGCTCTAACTTCCAAGCTTCGTGGTTCTGCTGAGAAAGCTCTGCGTTAATTGCTGTTAGTGTCTTCTGCAAATCTCCAAGTAGCTTTTGGTCAACCTTAACATTTTTATTAAATTCGTTTTCATCAATATCAAGATGAATAATTTTTGCATTTGCACCAAATTTTTCGGTGTCACCTGCAACTCTGTCAGAAAATCTTGCACCGGCTGCAATAATAAGGTCTGCATTTTTAATAGCCATACCTGTTTCTAAAGCACCGTGCATACCAAGGTTTCCTGCAAATAATGGGTGGTTTGCAGATATGCTTCCCATACCCATAAGAGAACAGCAAACAGGTGCGTCTAATAATTCAGCCAACTTTGTAAGCTGTTCTGACGCATTACTTAAAATAACGCCACCACCTGCATAGATAACAGGCTTTTTGCAATTTACCATTAACTGTACAGCCTGTGTAATTTCTTGCTGTGCTGGTTGTAGGGTATTTTCAACAGAAACTGGTTCAGTTTTTATGTATTCTGTTTTATTAGCTGTAATATCCTTTGGAATATCAATTAAAACAGGGCCTTTTCTACCACTGGAGGCAATCTTAAATGCTTCACGAATAGTAGGAGCAAGCTCCTCCATAGAAGAAATTTGGAAACTAGCCTTTGTAATAGGCTTTACTACATTGGCAATGTCAATTTCTTGGAAGCTAGACTTACCTAGTAAAGCTCTGCCAACATTACCTGTAACTGCAACAACAGGAATACTGTCCATAAATGCTGTTGCTATACCTGTAACAAGATTTGTTGCACCAGGGCCAGATGTAGCTATAACTACGCCTGTTTTGCCTGTTGCTCTTGCATAGCCGTCTGCTGCGTGAGCAGCACCTTGCTCGTGAGCAGTCATAATATGCTTAATTTTATCGCTATATTTGTACAAAGCGTCATAAATTTCTAACACTGCACCACCAGGGTAACCAAAAACCGTATCTACACCCTGCTCCAGCAAACATTCTGCAATAATTTCAGAACCTTTTAATTCCATTTTTAACAATCCTTTCACATAAAAATCCCTTTATATAAGCAAAATATTTAATAGTAAAATCTATTCTATTGCATATTGATATAGTTAGACAACAATACTTAAATTGTATACTTTTGTCAACTGTTTGTCAAGGTTGTAAAATAATGTTGTTGCAAAGTGATAAATTATTAAATACGCAAAAACAGGATAAATATAGTTGGCAATTACATATATTATGATATTTTTGTAGAATGATAAACACAGTATGTTTATTATAATCTTTATGAAAGGAATGTTACTATAATGGGCAACAGCTATAAAATGTCTGCCAAGTCTATACACCTGTACCGTATTAGAATAGTTTTGTTAGCTGTTGTTTTGTCATTTTTTTGTGGTGGAGTTTTTGTTTTTTCTGTAAAGGTAGCTGTAACATTGGTAATTGTCTTTTTAGTTGTGTTAGTGGCTCTTATTATATGGTTACCTTTTTTATTGTACAAAGGGCAAATTACTAATATAGAACCCAACAAGCTAATTCTTACTAAACAGCTTTTGTACAGACGCATATATTATGTAAATATGGAGGATATACGGTATATAACCCTGTCTGCAACCCCTTTGCAAAGATATTTCAACATATTTACTATTTATATCTATACAACCTGTGGCAGAGTGTCTATTTCAAACTTTGACAGTCTGCCTTCTAAGTTAAGAGGTTTTATAAAATGAAGGAATACAAGCTGAATATAAAGCCACATATTTTTACCTTTTATCATATTTTGTCAAAGCTATTTTTATTTTTGATTTTTCCTTTTTTACAGCAGATTTTTCTTAATCCTAATGGAATTTGGCAAAGAATAAACTACACTGTGCTTAATATTCTGTTTATAAGTGGTGTTATGGTTGCAATTTATTTTGAATATAAAGGCATAAAATATCTTCAACTTCCAAACCGAATTTCATTTACTAAAGGTGTTTTCCACAAAACAATAACCAACTTAAACAACAAAAACATAACCTGTGTAAGTATAAGCACCAACTATGTGCTATGGGCTGTAGGCTGTAAAAAGGTTAATATTTATAGCAATGTAAATTATAACGACAAACCCATACAGTTGTATACATCAAGCCCCAATGCAAGGCAAATAATGCAGTATACCTTTCCACTGCATTATCAAAGAGCAATATGCAGACAACGGATAATTGCACCTGCTATAATGTCCTTTACAAAAACTAACACCTTAACCACTGCTTTGGCTATATCTGCTGTTACAAAAAGAATAGGCACTGTAATAGGCGAGCATATAAATAGTATAATTGTAGAAAGTATAAAAACTATACCACAGCTTTTATTAACAGGCATACCACCAACCCTTTCATATATTTCTGGCTTTATATTTGCAGGATTTCTAATAGGTGCAATAAATCAGCTGTTGGCAAGTGTAAATTTTAACTGCGATATATGTGATAGATATATTGACATAGAAAGAGGCTTTATCCGCAAAAGCCAGTTGCGTGTAAGTCGAGAAAAATTAAAGGGAGTAGTAATAAAGCAAACTCTGCTAATGTGCATATGCAAAATTTATACATTATCCCTTGTTTGCGTTACAGACAGAAAAAGAACCGACACTACCTATGCATTGCTTTCTTTTAGTAATAAACTGGAGGAATACACAAAGTATATAATCCCCTTGGAAAATTACCGTTGTTATATAAGACCCTCAAAAACCTCATTAAAAAGCTATTTGCTGATGCCTATTATATGGTTGTTATTAGTTACAACAGCCTGTGTACATTTGTACAATAAATTTCAAATTGGCTTTACTACAAGATTTATGGCAATAATTCTACTGCCTATTATTATAATTTGGCTGTGGTTTAGAATAGTTGCATTTAGACACAGCAAAATATATGTAGGTGAAAGCACCGTAAAATTGCATTACTATTATCACCTTAATTTATATACAGCTATTTTATATAAAAATTCAATAACAAAAACAGTAATAACACAAAACCCCATACAACGCATTACAAAAAAGTGCCACTTAAAATTATATATACAAAATAAGAAAAAAATGACAATAGCTATAAAGCATTTGTCACTAGACAAGGCAAAAGAAGTTATTAATTATTTAGGCTCTATAATAAATGTTGGGGTAAAGAAAAATAGAGCCTAAAAAATAATAAAAAAATAAGGCATATTTTGAAAAAATCCTGTAAAATGAAAAGCGAGAAAACTACCATTTTCAGGAGGTCAAAATATGCCTTACACTAATTTTACAGAAAAACTA
>JAXKHT010000098.1:0-4104 GCA_036549705.1 Acutalibacteraceae bacterium
AACGAAGTTTTTAAATCCCTCGACAAGGTAATGGATAGACTCTGTGATACTATAGTTTCGCTTACTTCTGATGTTATTAAAAGTATAACTGCACGTAAATGGATTTTGTCTAGTTTTAAATAGAATTTTACATATTTTCTCTAATCAACGACAGGCAACAGCTTAGTTGCCGTTGCCTGTTCTTGTTTTTCTTATTTTGGGATTACCCCAACTATTGACATAGAGCCTTATAAAATTGAATTATCTAACAGTAGAGCCAACTTCCATATCGTCTGCAAAAATAACCTTTACTGTGTCGCCACTGTCTGCTGCAAGAATCATACCACAGCTTTCAACTCCACATAGCTTTGCAGGCTTTAGGTTTGCAACAAGAATTACATTATGACCAATTAAATCCTCTGGCTTGTAGTACTGTGCAATACCACTGGCAACTGTTCTTTCGCCAACACCGTCATTTAATGTAAGTTTTAATAGCTTCTTAGCCTTTTTAACAGGCTCGCAGGCTACAACCTTTGCTACTCTAAGTCCTACCTTTGCAAAATCATCAATAGCAATTTCTGGCTTTTCTTCAACCTCTACCTTTGGTTTGTCTGCATTTTCTTGTGCTGGTGCATTATTTTTAATAATGGTGTTAAGTTCCTCTATTTCTTTCTCAACATCAATTCTTGGGAACAGAACCTCACCCTTCTTTCTGTAACATCAACAGGAAGAATATTAAACTTGTCTGCATTTTCATATGTTGCACACTTTTCACAAGCACCAATTTGCTCTAATGCCTTTGGCATTGTTGTAGGCATAAATGCAGAAAGAAGTGTTGCCACAATTCTTATAGTGTCAAGAAGATTATACAAAACAGTTGCAAGTCTTGTACGCTTTTCTTCATCCTTTGCAAGAACCCAAGGTGCAGTTTCGTCAATATACTTATTAGCACGAGAAACAACCTTGAAAATTTCAGCAAGAGCATTATTAAGCTGAGTTGCATCTATATATTTATCAACATTACCTCTTAATGCAGTTGCAGTTGCAATTAAATCTTCATCAAATTCTCCGGCTTCACGCTCTGCTGGAAGAGTACCACCAAAATACTTTTCTACCATTGCAACAGTACGAGAAACTAAATTACCAAAACCATTAGCAAGGTCAGAGTTAATTCTGTTAATCATAATTTCATTAGAGAAAGAGCTGTCTGCACCCAATGCCATTTCACGCATAATATGGTATCTTATAGCGTCTGGACTATAGCGTTTACCAAGAATAAATGGGTCAACAACATTACCCAAAGATTTTGACATTTTCTGACCGTTGAAAGTAATCCAACCGTGTACAGCCAAATGCTTAGGCAAAGGTAAATCTAGAGCCATTAGCATTGCAGGCCAAATAATAGCGTGGAAACGCATAATATCCTTTGCAACCATATGAACATCTGCAGGCCAGAAATTTTCATAATCGTTAAAGCTGTCATTCTTAAAGCCTAGTGCAGATATATAGTTTGACAAAGCGTCAATCCATACATATACAACGTGCTTATCATCAAATGTAACAGGAATACCCCATTTGAAAGTTGTTCTTGATACGCACAAATCCTCTAAACCTGGCTTAATAAAGTTATTAACAAGCTCTAGAGCACGAGTTTTTGGCTGTAGGTAGTCTGTTTCTGTTAGAAGCTTTTCAATTCTGTCTGCAAATGGTGACATTTTTAAGAAGTATGCTTCTTCTTTAGCTTCGGTAACATCTCTGCCACATTCAGGGCATTTTCCGTCAACAAGCTGACTGTCTGTCCAAAAGCTTTCGCAAGGTGTGCAGTATTTACCTGTATATTCACCTTTGTAAATATACCCCTTATCATAAAGTTCCTTAAAAATTTTCTGAACTGTTTCAATATGATAATCGTCAGTTGTTCGAATATATCTATTGTAGCTGATATTCATAAACTCCCATAGTCCTTTGAAAATCTCTACAATCTCATCAACATATTGCTTTGGGGTAACGCCCTTTTCAGCAGCCTTTTGTTCAATTTTAAGACCATGCTCGTCAGTACCTGTCAGAAACATTACATCGTAGCCCTGCATTCGTCTGTAACGAGCAATAGAGTCGCAGGCAACTGTTGTATAGCAATGCCCAATATGTGGGTTGCCTGACGGATAATAAATAGGCGTTGTAATGTAATATTTTTCTTTACACATTCCGTTTACCTCCTGTACTTGCATTATAATGTGTAATACTATTTTATAAAAAATAAGTATACTAATTATTATATCATTACAGGTTAATTTTAACAAGTATTAACCACCTGTATTTTTATTATAGAACACTAAATCTTTCTTTTATATTGACAGTTTAAGAAAAATAGAGGATAATAGTACAATATAGTGACATAATACGGAGGAATTAATATGCGAGCATTTGTAACAGTTTTGGGCAAGGATACAGTAGGAATATTAGCAAAGGTTTCTTCTGCTTGTGCTGAGGAAAATATAAGTGTTTCTGAGGTTACTCAAAGTGTACTTCAGGATATGTTTGTTATGATTATGTTGGTGGATATGGATAACGCCACAAAATCAATCAGCCAAATGCAGTCAAAGTTAGATATACTTGGTGAGGAAATGGGATTAAAAATTCACATTATGCACGAAGACATTTTTAACTCTATGCACAGAATATAATCGGTGTATAACACTGTATAAATAATGGAGGATAATGTAATGATTAATACACATGATATTATCGAAACCGTCAATATGATAGACAACGAAAACCTTGATGTTCGTACTATAACAATGGGTATTTCTTTGTTAAGCTGTATTGATGATGATATTGATAAAGCCTGCACTAAGATATATGATAAAATTTGCAGATATGCAAAGGATTTAGTAATTACTGGTGAAAATATTTCATCTGAATATGGTATACCTATAATTCATAAAAGAATTTCTGTTACGCCTATTGGTATGGTAGCATCTGCTTGTCAAACACAGAAAATAGTAAAGTTTGCACAAACTTTAGAGAGAGCAGCACAGACAGTTGGAGTAAACTTTATTGGTGGTTATTCTGCTTTAGTACAAAAAGGCTTTTCAGCAGGTGATTATGCTTTAATAGAAAGTATTCCAGAAGCGTTATCTATTACAGACAGAGTTTGTGCCTCTGTAAATATTGGTAGCACAAAAGCCGGCATTAATATGGACGCTGTAAGAATGATGGGTGGCATTGTAAAAAAAGCCGCAGAGCTTACAGCAGACAGAGATTGCATTGGCGCCGCAAAGCTGGTTGTATTCTGTAACGCACCAGAGGACAACCCATTTATGGCTGGTGCAATGCACGGCCCTGGCGAGCCTGAGTGTGAAATTAACGTTGGTGTATCTGGACCAGGTGTTGTTCGTGCTGCACTTGCAAAATGTGGTGATTGTGATTTATCTGCTGTGGCAGAGCTAATTAAGAAAACTGCATTCAAAATAACAAGAACAGGTCAGCTAGTAGCACAAGAGGCATCTAGAAGACTTGGTGTGCCATTTGGTATAGTAGACCTTTCTCTTGCTCCTACACCAGCTATAGGTGACTCTGTTGCCCATATACTTGAGGAAATGGGACTTGAACAATGTGGTTGCTTTGGTACAACTGCGGCCCTTGCATTACTTAATGATGCAGTTAAAAAGGGTGGTGTTATGGCTTCTTCTCACGTTGGTGGCTTATCTGGTGCATTTATTCCTGTTACCGAAGATGCGGGTATGATTAACGCCGCAAGAACAGGCTGTTTAACACTGAACAAGTTAGAAGCTATGACAGCTGTATGCTCTGTTGGTCTTGATATGATTAACATACCAGGTGACACTACACCAGAGGTTATCTCTGCAATAATTGCAGACGAGGCTGCTATTGGTATGGTTAACTCAAAAACCACAGCAGTAAGAGTTATTCCTGCTATCGGCAAAAAAGCAGGTGACGAGCTTAGCTTTGGTGGTTTGCTTGGTGAAGGCCCTGTTATGGAGGTAAATACAAAATCTCCAGCAAAATTCATTAACCGTGGTGGCAGAATACCAGCACCATTACAGAGTCTTAAAAATTAATATATATTTGGGCTCTATGTCAATAGTTGGGGTAACCCCTGAA
>JAXKHT010000099.1:0-3188 GCA_036549705.1 Acutalibacteraceae bacterium
ACATTGGATTAATAATTATCCTCGTAGAATATTTAACGGCTTATCGGCAAATATGATGATTCAAAAATTAAATATCGCTTAACTTTTTTGTGGACATTTTATATTGCAATTTAGACCTACAATAAAGTTAATAAAAATTAGTTGCAAGATAAAATGAATTGTATTATAATTGGTTTGTTTATAATTTATTTTAGGAGGACAACAAATGGCACTTAATAAGAACCCTGACGATAATCAGTTAGGTACACAGGAATATACTTCTCAATTTGACGAGCTTGAAAGCTTTGCTGATAAACAAGTTGAGGAAGAAGCTAAAACAGATGAATTTTTAAGCACTGATGATTCATCAGACTATGGCACAGCCACAGAAGATGTAGATAAAATATTTGAAACATCTAACGCAGATTCCAGTGAAGTAAATGATGAAGATAACAACACCTCTGAAAGTTCAACATATACATCACAGTTTGGTGAATTAGAGGGTTATGTTGATGATTACAGCAGTGGAGATTTTCAGGGCGAGGTTAATAGCAGTATAATAGCTGAGACTCCAAAAAAGAAAATGAGTCCTAAAAAATTAGCTGTTATTCTTGGTATTACAGTTGCAGTAATTGCTGCCCTTGCTTTAGGAATATATTTTGTATTTTTCAACAACTCAATAAAAGGAACTTGGGTAGTAGAGAATAACGGAACTAAAATTTATTACACTTTCAACGATACAACTCTTGATATGTCTGTTACCAATGGATATATGAAAGAAAAGCTTTCTTATAATATCTCTTACGAAAACGACGATAAATTCTCTTATATGGCTGGTGAGCAGATTTACCAATCATTTAAATACAAGGTAGACGGAAACCTATTACAGGGTAAAACACTAACATTGTACTATGATGGATATGAAACAAGTGAAGGAACTATTTTAACATATGCTCTAGCACCAGAAAACACTGAATTAGCTGCACCTGCATTTACTAAAAATGAGGATATTATTGGCTACTGGAAAAGTACAGATGGTTACAATAGCTATATGGAATTTAAAGACAATGGTTCTCTACACAACTATTATGTAACAACATTGTATTTTGATGATGTTCAATGGAAGTACAATTATGATGGTAAAAATGTAATTACTATTTCATCTGGTACAACTGATGAAAACGGTAATACAACAGGAGCTAATGAAGAGCTTAAAGTACCAACAAAGATAGAAGATAACAAGCTGATAATAACTAATACCAGCAACAATGAAGATACTGTATATGTAAAATCCTCAAAAGAGGAATTTGAAGAATACAAAACACAGGTTCTTAATGGTACTTATGTTGACCCAACAGATGTTTCCACTCAACAGGCAACAGAGGTAACAACAGAAGAAGCAACAGCAACTAGTGCTGAATAATAGAAACTAAAAAGAAACTGGACATTTCACCGTGTAAAGTGAAATGTCCAGTTTTTATAATTGGGTAATAAAGTTTTCTTTTTTAACTCTATTACCCATAAAATTTTATTAGATAAAACTTAATAATTATTAATCAGCAAAACCATAGAATATATCTGTGTTATCATCATAACCGTCATTATCCTGGTCAACAAAGTCCTCTGGAAAAACTACAGCACTTTCTGATGCACCCTCTGTGGTTTCCTCTTGCTGTGCATCTGTTGGCTTAGGTAGAGGGGGTGCTAATGTAGGTTGCTGTGTGCTTTCTTCTGTTGGAGCCTCTGTTGGTGGCTGTGTTGCTACCTCTACAACAGCTTGTGTAGACATCTGTGTTGTAGCTTCTGTTGGTATTTCTGTTACCAACTCTTGTTCAGATGGCTGTGTAGGTGGTTGTGTAAGTGAAGATGTAGGTAACTGTGATTGTGATGCGTTTTCTGTTGGAGAATTACTATCAACTGGTACTGACTTCATTATGTCTAAAATTATCCAAGCAGCACCAATAAGCAATGACAAAATAAATATAACAAGAAAAATAATAACAGGTGCCTTTGATGGCTTACTTATTATTTCTTCTTCCTTTTCTCCATCGAAAGAGTCCTCATAAAAAGATAAATTCTCATCACTGTTAGATGATATTTCCTCATTAAAATCATTAGAATTTTCTTGTTTATTCAAATCAACGTTACGGTTATTTTCTGTCTTATTTGCACTTTTTTCATACTCTGCAAACAACTGACTATAATCAGAACTAAATTGAGAATCATAGCGTTGTGCCTGTGTAGCACGGTCGATAATCTTATTAGTTTCTTCATTTGGGTCCATAGTTTCAAAACCGTCTGAAAACTGAGAAGCATATTTTCTTCTTTCATCAGATATTCTAGCGGACTCATCTGATGGATAGCCACATACAGGGCAAAAGCGTTCTTCATTAAATTCATTACCACATTTAGAGCATTTCATATGTTATATTATACCTCCTTATAGAATTAATCTTACACCTTATTTTTTTGCTGTTATCTTCTTTTCTGTGCCATTTAACAATCTTTTTATATTATCCTTATGCTTAATAATAACACAAGCACCTATCAGCAATGTAAAGGCTGTGGATACAACTACATATGTAACACTGTGTTGATTTGCTAAGTCTTTTAATGGCAAATAATCAGCAAAAAATGTAAATCCAAAAGTAATAACAGGATACAAAACAGCACAGGTTAACGAACTTAAAGAAATTATTTTGCTTATTACAAAAACTGTACCAAACACCAGCAAAACAACCAAAAATACTCTCCATTCAGCTACAGCCATAAGAGCCGCTGTTGTTACAACGCCCTTACCACCCTTAAATCCAAAATAAACAGGGAACATATGACCAGCTATGCAACATAGTCCTGCAAGATATTTTCCATAAACTGAAATTTCAACTGCCTGCATATCATTATTAGAGGCAATTAAAGAAAACAGCCAACCACCAATAATAACAGCAAGTATTCCCTTTATAAAATCAAATACAATAGTAAATATAGCAGGGCCTTTACCAACTGAGCGAAGCACATTTGTAAAACCAGCATTACCACTGCCCATTTGACGAATATCCTTGTTTTTATCTACTATATGAGTAATTATAATTGCAAAATTTATACTACCTAACAAATAGCCAACAAAAGCAGTTAATAATATCTGCCACCAACCATTAGCTAAAAAATCGAAAAAATTCATAGATAAATCTCCTATATAAAATTATTTA
>JAXKHT010000013.1:0-27559 GCA_036549705.1 Acutalibacteraceae bacterium
AATTATGGTACACTACTAGGTTATAAGAAGACTGTAACAAACTCTTCAAATGGTTTAACATTTAAGAAAACATACGGAAGTTTTGTTACACTTAATGCAACAGGTGGTACATACACATTTCAGGTAAATGTAGATACTAATACTCTTGTAATTAAGTATGACAGTAAACTACCAAAGGAGTATCTAGTAGGCGATATTAACACAATACTATCACCAGTTAATGGTAAACCTTTGGCTATTGGTACAACATACCTAGAGGCTGGTACATACCAGTTTAAGATTTCTGACGATGCAATACTTCTAGGTAACGGTGGTAATTGTACAGATGACACAGCTGGTAGATCAATAACATTCAAAAATACTTACAGTAAGTTCTACACATTAGATGCTACAGGTGGTAACTATACATTTACATACTACACAAGCACAGGTAAGCTAATAATTAAACATTCTCCTGTAAAGGATGAGGCTCTTGATGATGTACATTTATCAGGTGACATTAACCTTGTTCTATCTAAATGACAACAATGGCGATAGTAATACTGCTACAGGTACAATAACCTTAACCGCGGGTACATATTCATTTAAGGTTTACAATTATGGTCAAGCTGTAACTAATGGTGTAAAAATTACAGATGAGGGTACTAAGAAGCTATTTGGTAACTATTCAACACCATTAACACTGATAGCTTCCGGTGGTACTTACGAATTTTCATATAACAAAACTGATAACAATTTTACAATTACTAAATTATAAATATAAACTATAATCTGTTTATATTTGTTAATTAAATAGTGTACATAAGGAATGGCGACTGCGTTTGCGGTCGCCATTTTCTTTTTTAAGAGGCACTCCCTTAACATTTGTTAATGAAGTAATATTTATTTGTGATATAATTGTTACTATGAGATGACAAACAAATCAAAAAGGAGCGTTAATTGCAAAATGGATATTAATTTAATAATTGATACTATGATTAGTACTGCTAAAATTTACGGAATTGACCTTAACAAAGATGACCTTAATGAAATTATGCAAATTTCTACGCTCAAGTTATTTCACAAAGGTGATATAATCCACCAAATAGGCGATGAAAACGATAATGTAGGGTTTGTACTTAATGGATTAATTAGAAGCTATTATCTTGATGAAAACGGAAACGAAACTACAAGATATTTTCATCCTGAAAACTCCCTTTTTATGGATGAGGGGCTTGTAAATTATCCCAAAAGCATTTGTGCTTGTGAGGCTCTGGAGGACTGTGTTGTAGTAACATTCCCCACAAAGGAAGTTAAAGAGATTGCTTTGCAAAGAGAATCTCTGCGTAACCTTTATATAATACTCCTTGAAAACGCTGTAAGGTACAAAATAGAAAGAGAAAACCTCTTCTTAACCTGTACTGCTACAGAAAGATATTTGCAATTTATCAAAAATTATCCAACACTTTGCGACAGAGTAAGACAGTCTTATATTGCTACATATTTAGGAATTGCACCGGAATCACTAAGTAGAATAAGAAGAAGCTTAAAAGAGCAATAAAGGAGATAGAATTATGTTTACATTAAATAATAAAACCCTGCCACCTTGTGCCATAGGTACTTGGGCGTGGGGAGCAGGTATGAACGGTTCAAAAATGGTATTTGGCAACAATTACAGTGAAGAACAGCTTACCAAAACCTTTGACACTGCGTATAATAAAGGCTTTGTTTTATGGGACACAGCCGAGGTATACGGTATGGGTAATTCCGAAAAAATTCTTGGTAAGTGTATTAAAAATAAAGGTAATGCTATATTGTCAACAAAATATCATCCTGATAAAAAATTTAAGCAAGGCAAACTTGAACAATCATTAAACAACAGCTTAAACAGATTAGGTGTAGATTGCATTGATTTATATTGGTTGCACCAGCCATTTTGTTTAGAAGAAAATATAGCTGAAGCAGTTAAGCAACTTAAAAATGGCAAAATTAAAAGTCTTGGACTTTCAAATTGCACTCTTGAACAAGCCCAAACTGCTGACAGAATATTAAAAGAACATGGCTTTTCACTATCAGCTATTCAAAATCACTACAGTCTTTTATCAATGTCAACTCAGCAAAATAATCTGATTATTTGGTGTAATAAAAACAATGTACTATACTTTGGTTATATGATTCTTGAACAAGGTGCATTAACCGGTGGCTATAGTTCAAAAAGATTATTTCCTTTATTCTCTACAAGAAGAATGAGCTTTGGCAAAAGTAAATTTATAAAAATAGAACCACTTCTTGACTATCAAAAAAAGCTGGCAGAGAAATATTCAGTAAAGACTTCTCAAATTCCAATCGTTTGGGCAATTAACAAGGGAATAATCCCTATAATCGGTCTTACAAAGCCTGAATATGCGTTAGCTTTGGCTAACGGAGTTAAAATACAGCTTAAAAAAGACGAAATCCACCAACTTGAAAAACTTGCCAAAGAATCAGGGGTTGTATGCAAAGGCTCTTGGGAAACAAATAGATAAATATAAATGGTCTATCCCACTTTAACCAGTGAGATAGACCATTTGTGTTAGCTATACAATATCTTTTTCCATTTCCTCAAGCTCTATTTGAAGCTGTTCCCATTCTTCATAGACCTCTGTTTGTTTTGTATGACATTGGTCAAGCTGTGCTGTTAACTCCATAAGTTTATCAAAGTTGCTGGAAACCTCATCACTAGACAACATCTGCTGTATTTCCTCAGAAAGTACATCTAGCTCTGCAATTTGTTCCTCGCACTTTTTTATGCGTGTTTTCAGCTTTCTAAGATTAGACTGTTGTTCTTTTCTTTGTTTATACTCGTTTACCTTTGCTGGCTTAGGTTGAGTTGCATTGGCACTGGCATTGCCCTGCAAGCCTCTTTCCTTTGACTTTTCAACATAATAGTCATAATTACCTAAATACTCAGTTACACCATTTTCGTCCAAGTATAAAACTTTGTCGGCAAGTTTATTTATAAAATATCTGTCATGAGAAATTATAAGTAATGTTCCGTCGTAATCCTTTAGAGTGTTCTCTAAAGCCTCTCTGGAGCCTGTATCCAAATGGTTGGTAGGCTCGTCCAGCAATAGAAAATTTCCACCAGCTAACATAAGTTTAAGCAAAGCTACTCTTGCTCTTTCGCCACCACTGAAAGTGCTTAGCACCTTAAAAACCTCGTCACCTTTAAATAAAAATGAACCCAAAGCTGTACGCACCTGTGTATGTGTCATAAAAGGGAACATATCCCACACTTCGTCTAGTGCAGTTTTTGTAAGGTCTAAATTTTCCTGTACTTGGTCAAAATAGCCTACATCTACATTTACACCATATTCCACTCTGCCACAATCAGCTGTCAGCCTATTCATTAAAATTTTGAACAAAGTAGTTTTTCCACAACCATTGGCACCAAGAATAAATACCCTTTCCTTACGCTTTATATCAATGTTAACATTGGAAAACAACTTTTTATCACCAAATGATTTAGCAAGATTATCTGTTTTAAGTACATCATTGCCACTTACTCTTTTGGGTTCAAATCTAAAGCGGATATTTTCAAGCTCGCCATCATCAGGCTCTATCAGCTGTTCTTTTAGCCTGTCTGCTTGTTTCTGTTTGCTGGCGGCGGTTATAAAATTGTGTGCCTGCCCCCAACGCCTTTGTTGCTCTACAATACCCTCTATACGCTTAATCTCTTTTAGGTCATTTTCGTATTTGTTACGCATATCCTCTAGAATTTTTTCCTTTTTTGCAATAAATTCAGAGTAACCACCCTTGTAACAGGTAGTTTTTTTATGCTCCAGCTCTACTGTTTTGTTAGTTACTGCATCTAAAAAATATCGGTCATGAGATATAATAATAACAGCACCATTAAATTCCTTAATAAAACCCTCTAGCCATTCAACAGACTGAATATCCAAATGGTTAGTAGGTTCGTCTAATAACAGCAAATTTGCACCACTTAACAACAGCTTTGCAAGGCACAGCTTAGAACGCTGACCACCACTTAGCTTTCCTGTTTCCATTTCAAAATCATTTTCAGAAAAGCCAAGTCCTAGCAAAGCAGAACGAGTTCTGCTTCTGTAGGTTAAGCCACCGTTACGTTCAAAATCCTCTTGCATTTGCAAATGTTTTTCTATTAACTTGTCACGCTCTGCCTCGTCCTCTTCAAGGTCTATTAGTACAGGCAACTCCTCAAGCTCTCTCTCTTGTAATATAAGGTTATCAAAAATCGACAATAGCTCGTCATAAATATTTCTATCTGGTACATTGCAGGAATGTTGCTCCATATATCCCACAACAGCCTCTTTAGCCATAACCACACTACCAAAAGTAGGCTCTGTAATGCCACTTAATATTTTAAATATAGTTGTCTTTCCTACTCCGTTTGCCCCAATAAAGCCAATTTTATCCTTTTGCTCAACCTCAAACGATACATTTTCAAACAATTTACGCTCTACAAAGGACATTGCAAGATTTCTAACGCTTAATATCGCCATAATTTTCTCACTTTCCCTTTTGATATTATATAATTAACTATCATTTTAACAAATCACAGGATAATATGCAATATCAGCAAATTGAATTTTACATAAAACCTTGTACACCTACAGCAACTATAATTAAAATATATTAATCATAAATAATAAGTAACACTAGGATTTTGGGTAATTTTATGATAATATATGTTTAATTTGCGATAATATATATATTACAAGGAGAAAGATAACCAATGAAAAACACCTTATCTAAAATAATATTAGCAGTTAATATTGGCACCACTGCACTATTATTTGTTCTAAACTATTTTTATCAAATCAACAATTTTGATTTTACCTTAAAATGCGTATGCAGTTCCTTATTTACAGGGATTGGCATTGTAAATTTAGCCTATGCCTTAGGTACCAAACAAAAAGAGAAAAGTTTCTATATTTCAATGGCTGTAGCACTAGTTTTTTCACTGCTGGGGGATATTTTTATATATTATAGTTTTATTGCAGGTGCTGCAACCTTTGCTATTAGTCATATATGCTTTATAATTACATACTGTTTTATAGAAAAAATTAAAAGACTAGATTTAATTATTGGTGCAATATTTTTTGCTGGTGCTACATCTTTTCTATTATGTCCACTTGTTAGCTTTGAAGAAGCTGTTTTTAAGCCTGTTTGTATAGTCTATGCACTAATTATATCTTTAATGGTTGGCAAAGCAATGGGCAACTATTTAAGGAATAGAAACATTGTTAATGCTGTAATTGCCATTGCAAGTGTTCTATTCTTTATTTCTGATATAATGCTTGTTATACAGCTATTTACTGAGATGTGGGATTATGCCAATAACGCCTGTATGGCAATGTATTATCCAGCACTGTGTATTTTTGCCTTTTCAATGTATCTAAAAATTTGTAAGTCTAATATAAAGCAATAAATAGTACGACTTACCTAAAAAATACTCTATAAACAAACAAAAACAAGGGTTAGCAACATTCGGCTGACCCTTGTTTCATTTTATCAATTTACAATTTTATATTATATAATTATTTCTGTGTTTCTGCCCTGTTAATAGCGTTAAGCACACCAAACAAAGAACTTCTGTAAATATTACTGGAGATACCCACACCAAATATATTCTTGCCCTGTGGTGTCATAAGCTGAATATAGGAAACAGCCTTAGAGTCTGAACCTGTAGAAATAGCGTGCTGGGAATAATCTACAAAATGATAATTGCACACGCCAACACTCTCTAAAGCGTGGAAGAATGCATCTATAGGACCATTTCCGTCACCAGAGATATTCACATCTGTTGACTTATCTCCGTTAGTACGCAACACACCTGTTACTCGTACCATATTACCATTTGCTCCAATTTCTTTTACAACAGGATGTCCTATAAGTTCATACTTTCTTAAAGCATTAATATAGCTGTCCTCAAAAATTTTCATAAGCTCGTTTGGCACAAGCTCTCTGCCCAACTGGTCACAGCTTTTTTGTACAAGCTCACTAAATTCTGGATGCATTTTCTTTGGCATATCATAACCATAGTTATGTGCCATAATAAATGCTGCACCACCTTTACCTGACTGAGAATTAATACGAATAATAGGCTCGTATTCTCTGCCAACATCGGCTGGGTCTATTGGCAGATAAGGAATTTCCCAATAAGGAGTACCTGAATCTTTCATATACTGCATACCTTTATTAATAGCATCTTGATGAGAGCCAGAGAAAGCTGTAAATACAAGCTCTCCCACATAAGGGGTACGCTGATGTATTTTCATATTTGTACAGCGTTCATAAACCTCTCTCAACTTTGGAAGATCGCTAAAGTCCAGCTGTGGGTCAACGCCCTGTGTAAACATATTTAATCCTACAGTTACAATATCTAGGTTACCTGTGCGTTCACCATTACCAAACAATGTACCCTCTACTCTGTCTGCACCAGCAAGTAGAGCAAGTTCGCAGGCAGCCACACCACAACCTCTGTCATTATGTGGATGTACACTTATAATGGCTGCTTCTCTGTTTGGAAGTTTCTTAATAAAATACTCCACCTGATCAGCATAGGTATTAGGTGTGCACATTTCTACAGTGTTAGGTAGATTTAGAATTACAGGATTTTCCTTTGTAGAGCCAAGCTCCTCCATAACTCTTGCACATATATCAACAGCAAAGTCAACCTCTGTACCGCTAAAGCTTTCTGGTGAATATTCAAATCGAATGTTAGCGTCACCAGTATATGCTTCTGTAAGTTCTTTTATCAATTTAGCACCCTTAACAGCAATTTCGGTTACACCTTCCATATCCTTTTGGAATACAACCTTACGCTGTAATGTAGATGTAGAGTTATAAAAATGTATAATAACATTTTTAGCACCCTCTATAGCCTCAAAGGTTTTTCTTATTAAATGCTCTCTTGCCTGTACAAGTACCTGAATAGTAACATCATCTGGAATATGGTTACCCTCTATAAGCTCTCGACAAATTTCATATTCTGTGTCTGACGCTGATGGGAAGCCTATTTCAATTTCTTTGAAGCCCATATCGCACAATAGCTTAAAGAACTCTAGCTTTTCTTCTAAATTCATAGGGTCTACTAACGCCTGATTGCCGTCACGTAAATCTACACTGCACCATATAGGAGCCTTTTCAATTACCTTATTAGGCCACTGTCTGTCTGGCAAATTTATTTGTTTAAATGGAATATACTTTTCATATGACTTATTCATAACTATCACCTCTGCATATAAATATCAAAAAGCCCTTTTCTCCTTATACACAAGAGAAAAGGGACGATAAAATACAAAATTACCGTGGTACCACCCACATTCAAGCAACTGCGTTGCTCCTTACAAACTTCTGGTTATTGTTTACATACCAAAAGTCCTGACCTTTAACGCTGTCTTGCGTTCTGCCCTACATTGTCAAGCAGACAACTCTGGGATGAGCTATACACATAACCATAAGCCTCGGTTCGCACCAAACACCGTTTCTCTGCACCCTATAATGTTATGTCTTATTCCCTTCACAGTCTTTAAGATATTCAACTGTAATTATAATTATTATATACACAAGTAGAGTTTTTTGTCAAGATTTTTTTAATTTTATACTTATCTTATGCATATTTACGAGAAAAGCCTGTTGGCTATCTGTATAAAGAAAGCAACAGGCTTTTATAACTTTTTATATTATTCCATTACAGCCTTTAATGCTGTATCAAGGTCTGCAATAATGTCCTCTATATTCTCTAAACCAACAGAGAAACGCACCATGCCACCATCTATACCTGCGGCAACAAGCTGTTCATCTGTTAGCTGACGGTGAGTTTCACTAGCTGGGTGAAGAACACAGGTTCTAATATCTGCAACGTGAACCTCGTTAGTTGCAAGGCTTAAAGCGTCCATAAACTTTGCAGCTGCTGGTCTGCCACCCTTGATAATAAAGGAAACAACACCACTGCAACCCTTTAGATATTTTTGTGCTAGTTGGTAATTCTCATCTGACTCCAAACCAGGATAAGTAACACTTTCCACAGCAGGAGAGCTTTCTAAGAATTTAGCAACAGTCATAGCATTTTCGCAATACTGCTTCATACGAACAGGAAGTGTTTCCAAACCAAGATTCAACAAAAATGCTGAATGAGCAGCAGGATAAACACCAAAATCTCTCATAAGTTGCATTCTTGCCTTTATAATATAAGCCATTTTTCCATAGGACTCTGTGTAAGAAATACCATGGTAAGACTCATCTGGCTCTGTTAGCTCTGGGAAATTACCATTTGTCCAGTCAAATTTACCACTGTCAACAATTACACCACCAACCTGTACAGCGTGACCGTCCATATACTTACTTGTTGAGTGAACAACAATGTCAGCACCGTACTCCATTGGTTTACATAGAATTGGTGTTGCAAAGGTATTATCAACAATTAGCGGTACTCCCTTTTCGTGGGCAATATTTGCAAATCTTTCAATATCGAAAACTGTTAGTGCTGGGTTTGCAATAGTTTCACCAAACACTAGCTTTGTATTTGGTTTAAAAGCATTTTTTACTTCTTCATCAGTTGACTTTGAGCTTACAAAAATACATTCAATTCCTAGCTTTTTAAGTGTAAAAGCAAACAAATTGATAGTACCACCATAAATTTCTGAAACACTGATAAAGCTATCGCCTGCTTTACAAATATTAAGCACAGAAAGCAAAGATGCAGCCTGACCAGATGTTGTACACATAGCACCAACGCCACCCTCAAGGTCTGCTATTTTTTCCTCTACAGCCATAACTGTTGGGTTGCCAAAGCGAGAATAACAAAGTCCCTTTGTAGGGTCATCAAATATTGCTGCTACCTCTGCTGCTGAATCGTAAGCATAGGTTGTACTTTGTACTATTGGCAAAACTCTTGGTTCGCCATTTTTAGGTGTATAGCCTGAATGAAGGCATTTTGTTTCGTCTTTCATTTTTATCGCCCCTATTTACATAATAATTATTAATTAATTTTATACTTAAATGCTGTATATATCAAGTGTTAAATACTGCTATTCAATAGCTATTTTATAGTTTATTCCTTAATATAGCCAATTCTTGTTAATGACTCTAATAAAGATGGAACTGTAGACTCTTTGCCATAAGCGTCTATATGACGGCTATCCTTTGCTTCGTGAGTTAAGCAACCTGCACCACCTATACAACCACCTACACAAGCCATACCCTCTATAAAATTATTAGGCAATTTACCAGCCTGTGCCTTTAGCAACGCTGTGCGACATTCTTCTATGCCACTGCAAGCAATAGGATTTATCTTAAATTCTTCTTCAGATATTCCCATTTCCTTTGCAGCATTTGTAACAGCCTCTGACAAGCCACCACTTCTGGCAAAAATTCTGCCAAAATAAGAAGCTGTGTCTAATTCCTCTTCTTCCAGTGATGTTATATCTATATCACGACTGTCAAGCAATGCCTGTAATTCTTCAAAGGTAATAACAGCATCTATATATTCCTTTGCACCGTCCCTTAAAATCTCTGCCTTTTTAGCTGTACAAGGGCCTACAAAAACAACCTTTACATTAGGGTCCTTTTCTTTTAACAGCTTACCTGCTGCAACCATTGGTGACGGATTGTGTGATATTTTATCTACCATTTTTGGCATACATTTTTCAATATAGGAAACAAAGCCAGGACAACAAGAGCTTGTTAAAAAGCCCTTTTCTATAAGCTCTTTAGTTTCGCCATAGGTAACAATATCTGCACCCAAGGCTGCCTCTACTACAGTAGTAAAGCCTAGCTTTTTCATACCAGCTATAACCTGACCGTGTTTAGCATAGCTAAACTGGCTACCAATAGATGGTGCAACAACAGCTACTACGCTTTGGTCTGGATTTATTTCTGCTTTTTTTATAAAGTCAATAACTCTAAGAATATAGGATTTATCTGTAATAGCACCAAAAGGACATTGATAAACACAAGCACCACAGGAAATGCACTTGCTGTAATCAATTTTTGCTGCCTTTGTTTCAGGGTCTTTAGAAATGGCTTTAATTTTGCAGGCACGTTCGCAAGGTCTTTTTCTGTTTGCAATAGCAGAATAAGGACACACACTTGCACACATACCGCAGTTTATACATTTTTCCTTGTCAATATGTGCCTTTTGGTGTTCGTCAAAGGAAATTGCTCCCTTTTTGCAAACATCTTCACAACGGTGGGCAATACAGCCACGGCAATCATATGTAACCTCGTAGCCACCCTCTGGGCAACCGTCACAGGCAATTTCAATAACCTCTATAATATTAGGATTATTTCTGTTACCACCTGTAGCCATTTTTATACGCTCGCTAACAATGGCTCTTTCCTTATAGATACAGCAACGCATTGTAGGCTTCTTTTTAACCACAACATCTGCAATATCGTTAAAACATTCCAGCAATGTGTCATTATAAGCGTGTCTTGCTACTTCTCGCATTATTTTATATTTTAATAGCTGAACCTTAGTATCAAACTTTCTCAGCTTAGGCTTTTTTACTTCGCTCATTACATTCTCTCCTTAACAGAGTCAGTCACTATATTATAATAAATTTTCGTGATATATTTAACGATTTTTTGTAACTTAGCACATAAAAATCAATTAATTCTCAAAAAAATTCTAACACACTACCCATTAAAAGTCAATAAACAAAGGCACTGCAACAGCCATATAACATTTACCAAATTGAATAGTATGAAAAAAGCCGACAGCAATGCTGTCAGCTTTTTGTATAAAGTATATTTATATTATTTAGTTAGTTTTTCCAAAGCAGCTAACTTTGTGCATAGGCAGAATAAATCCATAGCAATTTCAAGCTCTTCTACTGGTGGTAGTGTTGGAGCAAGACGAATATTGCTGTCCTGTGGGTCGTTACCATATGGGAATGTAGCACCTGCACCAGTAAGCTCTACGCCAGCCTCTTTACATAGCTGAACAACTCTTTTTGCACAACCCTCTAAAACGTCTACACTTACAAAGTAACCACCCTTAGGGTTAAGCCAATTTGCAATACCACAGCCAGCTAGATTGCTTTCCAGCTTATTAATAACAGCCTCAAAACGAGGTTCCAAAACTGCTCTGTGCTTCTGCATATGTGCCATAAGACCTTCATAATTACCAAAGAACTTTACATGACGAAGCATATTTAGCTTGTCATAACCAATAGCCTGTGCTGAATATTTCTTCTTAAAGAATTTCATATTTTTCTCTGAACAAGCCATAACAGCCACACCAGCACCAGGGAAAGTAATTTTAGATGTAGAAGCAAACATAATAGGCATATCCTGTGTGCCGTTCTTTTTACATTCGTCCATTAGATTTAACAGCTGGTCACCCTTTTCTGCTATATCGTGAATAACATAAGCGTTATCCCACATAATTCTGAAATCGTCAGCAGCAGGCTTTAGCTGTGCAAAACGTCTTACTGTTTCATCAGAATATGTTATACCCTGTGGATTTGAGTACTTTGGAACACACCAAATACCCTTTATAGAAGCATCGTTATTAACCAATTCTTCAACAACATCCATATCAGGACCATCTGCTGTCATTGGTACTGTAATCATCTCTATACCAAAATATTCTGTAATACCAAAATGTCTGTCATAACCTGGTACAGGGCATAGCCACTTAACCTTGTCAAGTTTTGCCCAAGGTGTACCACCATTTACGTTTGCTGTCATCATAGTTGCAACAGCGTCAAACATCATTGTTAAGCTGGAGTTACCACCAACAAAAACCTCATTATTTTCAACGCCTAATACCTTAGCAAACATTTCTTTCATTTCTGGAATACCGTCAAGTACGCCATAATTTCTGCAATCCAAGCCGTCAGCAGCCTTACAATCTGCACTTGAAGAAAGTACAGTAAGCATACCCTCTGTTAAATCAAGCTGACTTGCACCTGGTTTACCTCTTGCCATATTTAAAGATAAATTCATATCCTGAAATTTTTTATATTCAGCCTTCAAAGCTTCAAGCTGAGCCTGTTGCTCTGCCTTAGACATTTCTAAATAATTCATTCTGCCTTCTCCTCTTGTAATGGTATAAATTTTTTGCCTTAATCATTTTAATACAAACTTGCAAAAAATGCAAGTTTATTTTGCTTTTCTTGCATTTTCTACTTTTTCAAACAAGTATCATTTTTTTAATTAAGAATATTGTTAAATATGATATATTTTTCTTATCTCTCAATTACTTTCTTTATAGTGCACAGTAAATTTGCTAATAATCCATCTTCAGCTATAAAAAATTAATCACAGGATATTATCTTTAAGATTGCATAATAATATACCAAATCATTCAATATATTCTTTCATAAATTGCACTGTTTCTTTATAATTTGGCAAAACCTTTTCAACTATTGCGTAAAAATTTTTGCTGTGATTTTTCTCTTTTATATGTGCCAGTTCGTGTACCACCACATAATCTATAACATTTTGTGGATACAACATAAGTCTAAAAGAAAAAGAAAGATTATTTTTGCCACTGCAACTACCAAAACGGGTTTGAGCATATGTTATTGTGATTCGGTTTGCCTTTACCCCCATTATTTGGCTGTAGTATGCAACTCTGTCAGGGATTATACTTTTTGCCTTTTCCCTAAGCTGTTGTTCCTGTTCTGGAGTAATTTCTCTGTTCATTGGGTTATCCATTCGTTTTTGTTGGGCAATATAATTATCTTCTATCCACTGTTTATTGTTTTGCACAAAATTATCAATTACCTCCCGTGGTGTACCATAAGGGCAACGTACAATAATCCTGCACTGACTATCTATACACAAAGCCAAAGTTTTTCTTTTAGATTTTTTTATTGTTATCTCCATAATTTTCACATCCTATTTAAACTTAAACATACACCAAGCACAATTTGTGCAATATCAATAAAAACACAAGTTATAAATCTCTTGATTTTTACAAAAAAACATTTGAAAAATTACCCCACATATGATATTATATCTAAGATGTTAATAAACAGTGCTGATATAGCTCAGATGGTAGAGCGCAGTCTTGGTAAGGCTGAGGTCACGGGTTCAATTCCCGTTATCAGCTCCAACGGTATATACTTTTGTATATGCCGTTTTTATTTTTATGTGAAAGCTATAAAAGCAGGGTGATTTATTTGTCACCCTGCTTTTGTTATTTAGGCTCTTACTATACTTTTTGTAGCCAAAGATTTTCCTTTCCATTTGCCACTTTTCCAACGCCATATCATCATAATTCCTCTAAAGCACTCGTCTGCGGCAAAGGCTATCCATAGTCCATATATTCCCATATTAAACACAACTGCAAATATATAGGAACCCAAAGCACTAATTATCCACATTGAAAATATAGCACAAATTGTAGGGAAATAAACATCGCCTGCACCACGCAAGGAAGCTATAACAACAAGATTAGTAGTTCTGCCAAATTCCAAAATTATATTTAACATTATTATATTGGCACCCATTGCAATTACAGTAGTATCTGCTGTAAAAATGCCCATAAGTTGTGTACGGAAGATTATTCCTATAACAGACATTCCCATTGTAATAGCCAACGCAGTTTTGTAAGAATTAAAGCCCTGTTTATAGGCTTCCTCCAATTTATTGGCACCCACAAGATGTCCTGTTAATATTTGCGAAGCCTGCCCTATCGAAACAGCAAATATGTAAAAAAACATAGATATATTTTGTACATAATTTTTTGCAACTAATGCAGACTCAGCCAAGCAATTAAGCACAATAGATGTTACTACCAGCTGTGACAGATTATATAAAAACGATTCCAACGCAGATGGCACACCTATTTTTATAATTTTCTTAACATCATTTACAGGAAACGGCTTTAATAACTTAAAAATAGACAGCTTTTCTATTCTCTTAAACAATACCACTGCAAGTATAACTGTTCCAACTATTCTACTAAAGGTAGTAGCCACTGCAACACCTATTACTCCCATTTTTGGCAACCTAAATAGCCCCAACACAAAAACTATATCAAGTACAGTGTTTATTATATTCATTCCCACAGTTACATACATAGAAATTTGGGTCATACCGTGATTTCTAATAACAACAGCCATTGCATTAAGCACAGCCTGAAAGAATATAAAACCACCAACAATGGATAAATACTCACAAGCAAATTCCAGTACATCTCCCTTTGCACCTATAAACAAAAGAAGTTCCTTATTAAAAGCAAGCAATGCAACGCTTATAATTATGCCAAACAGCAAATTAAAGGTTATAGACAAAGCCGCTATTCGTGAAGAGCTTGTCTTATCCCCTGCACCTAAATTCTGTGAAATTAAAACAGCACTTGCACCGGAAATAACAGTAAAAACAACTGTAACTATTGAAACACACTGGTTAGCCACATTAACTGCTGATGACGCCAAATCATCATATTTACTTAACACAAATACATCTACAAAGCCCAACAGCATAAACAAAGCAGTTTCTATAAATATAGGCCACGCCAAATTAAACAGCTTTAGCTTTTTCATTTTTTCAACTCCTAACGCAACAAACATATTATAAATCATATCAAGATTATAATATAAAATCTATAGCAATAACAACAAAATGTTACAGTATTGTGCATAATTTGTCTTGCACAAAATAACTAATTAATTGCACTTATAGTGTTATTCCAAAAAAAGGCTACAGATTCCCTCCGTAGCCTTTAAGATTATTTTGAATAATAGCTATTAAAACGCTTTGTGGCAAATTCGCCGTCAGCAAGAATTGCGGCTTTAAGCTCAAATATGCTGTTAAACTTAGTTTCTCCTCTGATAAAGTCAAGCAATTCTATTTCCAGCACCTTGCCATAAAGATTTCCACAATCTATATTTGGCACCCAAGTTTCTGCTAAAGGACCCTCACTGCCCACTGTAGGCTTTATGCCTATATTGGTTACACCACAAACCTTTCTGCCGTCTTCTAAATTTACTGCTGTTACATATGCACCGTAACGGGGTAAAATTAAATTTTCCGGTATTGGCTGGTTAAATGTAGGTGTTCCCATTTGTCTGCCTAATTGATTCCCCTTGCACACAGGCAATCTATAGGTAAATTCTCTGCCTAGCATTTTGGTTACATCTGTAATTCTGCCTTGCTTCAAATAGTGACGTATTCTTGTAGAGCTTATAGTTTCGTCATTGTACATAGACGGTGGCAAAGCTACAACCTCTATACCATATTCCCAGCATAATTCTCTTAATGTTTCACTATTAGCTGTTCCGCCATTGCCAAAATGATAGTTAAACCCACAGTAAACTCTTTTGGCATTAAGCTGTTTATGAAGAATTTCTCTTACAAATTCTTCAGCAGTAATGTTAATAACTGAATTAAAGTCTAGATTAAACAGATATTCAACACCTAATTTGCCTATATATTCATTTTTTATATGATTTTCCATAAGATATGGAATTTTCTTTTTAGAAACAACACAGGCAGGATTTTGCTGAAATGTAATAACAACTGGTGACAACCCCTGCTTTTGGCACTTTACAGCATTACTTATTACTAACTGATGACCTTTATGAACACCGTCAAAATGCCCCAACGCAACTGCTGTTGGTTGGCTGAGTTTTTGTATATTTTCAAATATTATCATTTGTTTTCCTCTTGTATTATATTAGTATTAGGCTTAAATAGAGATCTCATCTCAAACACACCAGTTAGCACTGATAAAATTATTAACGCTATATCAAACTTGCAAAACAGGCTAAAGCTTTCCTCAAGCACCTCTGTAGTAGGCCCGGGAGTCATAGTAATAAAGGCTACAATAACATTTATTACACTGGTTTCATTGGTAAGCATTGCATTGCTTGCTGAAAGATATATGTTTATAGCAAAGGTTAAAAACACATTTATTAACAGCAATATTAAAAACATTCCCGAAAATATAGGCTTGTTAGGCTTGTTTATAATATAGAAAAATCCTGTAGCTATAATTATTGCCGACACTATTATTATATAAATAGGACTAATTATCATTAAACATAACCTACTTTCCTATAATTACTTTTATTTAACCAATTAATTATAACATAAAAAATAATATTATAAAACACCTTTTTTCAAAAGTATTGCTGTTTTTAGCACTGCTGTTTGTGTTTTACTGTCTACTATTTCGTTATTCAAAACCATTTCAACAGCCTTGTCTATGTGTATGGTTTCAACATTAAGAAACTCACCTTCATCAGGGCAACACTGACCAATGCTGTCAACTCTGCAAAAGTACATATATATAATTTCTGCTGAATATCCTGGTGATGGGTACAACTCACCTAAGAACACATAATCCTTACCCACAACACCAACTTCCTCTTTCAGCTCTCTTATGCCATTTTCCAATGGTGTTGAGTTGTCTTTCTCTAATTTTCCGGCTGGTAACTCTAATACAACCTTATGATATGGATACCTGTACTGGCGTACAAAGTAAAGCTGATTTTTGTCATTTATACAGGCAATGCACACTCCACCTGGATGATTTACAACCTCTCTGGTTGACTGGCGACCATTTGGCAATTCAATTTTATCCAATGTTACATTTATAACCCTGCCATTAAATATATTTTCACTGCTTAAAGTTTTCTCGTTTAATTCCATAATTTTTTCTCCTATAAATTTTCTCCTATAAATATAAAAAGCTCTTTCTCTGCATAAATATTAAACAAAGGGAGCGTGATAAATTGTACCTGATAAAAGAATGTGATGAACAGTTTCGTAAAGAACTACGACAAAAAATAACAGAAGATTACTTTTTCATTAATGCACATAACATAGGCTACAGCGTACTTAACCGTCCCATTGAATGTTATACAATAGGCAACAAACCACAGCAAATTTTACTATGTGGTGGTTTTCATGGTTCCGAATGGCTAACCTGCCTACTGCTGTATAAATTTATTATAAATATTTGCAACTCAATAATCAACCATAAAACACTGGCACAGGAAAAATTATGGGAATATTTTAAGGATTATTCCCTTGCTATTGTTCCCTGTATAAATCCTGACGGTGTTGAAATAAGCATTAAGGGTAGCAACAGTGCAAAATGGTTATCTGAAAGTGTAGAAGCCATAAGTCAAGGTGACACCACCCATTGGCAAAGCAATGCAAACGGAGTAGACCTTAACCATAATTTTAATGCAGATTGGTACAGTTTAAAACAAAAAGAGCTTTGCTTAGGTATAACAAAACCGTCAAAAACAAGATATGGTGGTGAACAGCCTGAAAGTGAACCAGAAACCATTGCAATAGCTGAATATTGCAGAAACCACAGCATAGCTAAAGCAATAGCCTTTCATAGCCAAGGGGAAGAAATTTACTGGAGCTTTGGAGAACACACCCCAACAAAAAGCGAAGAAATTGCAATGCAAATGTCCCTTTTAAGTGGCTATAAAATGAGTCACCCAGAAGCCATAGCCACAGGTGGAGGCTTTAAGGATTGGCTGATTGATAGTATGCATATACCTGCTTTTACTGTAGAAATTGGCAAAGGAGAAAACCCACTGCCCCTTAAACAGCTTAACGAGATTTACTGTAAAATTGAAAAAATGCTCTTGTATTTTATAAAAGATATATAATTTTTCTACAACATAATACCAATAAAACACCAACAAACAGAGGTTTTTTAACAGCTGTTTGTTTTTTATTTTAAATTTAAATACCTACTTGACAAAGCATAGTAGCCTATGCTATATTAACACCAAGCTACTCAACAACACAAAGTAGCCTACAGAAAGGAGGCAAATTGTGTCTGACCCACAATTATTACGAGGTATTTTAGAAGGTTGTGTTTTGGCTATTATAGCAATGCACGAAACATATGGATATGAAATTCTTGCAGAACTTGAAAAAAGTGGCTTTGAAAATCTTCTGGAGGGTACCCTTTATCCTGTTTTAACAAGACTGGAAAAGAAAAATTTAATTTCCTGTAGAAAAGAAAAATCACCCTTTGGGCCTATTCGCAAATATTATTCTATTACAGAAGATGGCATTGAAAATCTTGCAGAATTTAAATTAAATTACAGAAAAATAACAACATCAGCAAATAATATATTAAACAGAAAGGACAATTAATTATGAAAAACAGCTATGCTTTTCACGTTGACAAATTACAAAATGAGTACCTTACAACATTTCAACAAATTGAAATGTATGTTAACGCCCAATATATTGACGACGCCACACAGGAAGAGCTTTTAAGCGAATTATTAGATATATTTTTAACATCTCAAGAAGCAGACAAACCAGTAAAAAGTATTGTTGGTAATAATCTTGAAGAGTTCTGTAAAGCATTTTGCTCCGATTGTGGAATAAAAAATAAAATTCTACATATATTAGACAGTCTAAAATCTATTTCTTGGGTTTTGGTTTTTATTTCCGGACTAGATATTTTAACAATCTTATTTGATTATCTTGATGGAGTATCGGTAGATTTTTTTGCAACATTAAGCAGTGTAAATATTTCAAGATACCTTATGGGTATTGTTGTAGCAATGATAATTGGATTCACTTGCAATTTTACAGTGCGTAATCTTATGTTCAAAACTAAGCACGTGTCTATGAATCTGCTAAAAATTATTACATATGTTATATCAGGCTTTGCTGTTGCAGGTATTTTTATTATAATATATTCAAACGAAACTAGTCTATTTAACTTCCCAGTATGGGTTGTATTGCTAATAGGTCTTATCTATTTGGCAATTTACTATCCATTTAATTACAAGAGAATTCACGTTAAAGCCGAACATAAAATCCACTTTGGCGATATTGTAAATGCTGATATGGAAAAAGAATTTACAATTACTATGGAAAAAAGCTATGCAAAAGCAAATCAAAAAAGCATAAAAAAAGGCAAAGGCGAATTATCTATGGCAGACTTTCTTGATGAGCAGGAAAAGGACTGTAAAAACAACGAAAAATCTAAGCTATTTTACTATATATTCCCTATAGTTATTACTCCTATTGTAATGATATTCGAGTACTTTAATGGTGGCTTTGAGGCATATCTTGATGCAATTATCTTCCCTGTAATAATGCTTACAGTTGAATATGCTGTTATGATTGGTATGTGGAAGCTTAATAAAAGTGGAGTTGACCAGCGACGCAAGTGGATTAAAGCTAAGAGAAAAGAACTTGCACTATGCAATAACCATAGCGATTTAACAATAGATTTAAGTACATTAGATAATCAAGCTATTGATACAGAGAACTATGACGAGGAATATACAGAGGACTATGATGAGGAATAATTAAAAACCTAACAGCAACTAAATTTCATATAAATTCATACATATAGTAATAAGGGCAACACCACACAATTTCTGTGCAGTGTTGCCTTTAGCGTTTTTTAATTTTATTATGTATACTTTGTGTATATAAAAATGTATGTATAAAAATTACTGTGCAGATGTAGCCTTGTCAGCTTCAGTTGCAACTGTAGAAGCACTCTCCTGTGGTTCATCTTTAATAAGGGTTGCACCTACATTTTCATTGTCGGCATTTGTAAAGACTTTGAAAACAGTTGAAAATAATATTTTTAAGTCAAGTAAAAAAGAATAATTTTCTACATACCAAACATTCAACTCTATTCTTTTGTGCCATTCAACCTGTTTTCTACCATGAACCTGTGCCCAGCCTGTAACACCAGGACGAACATTAAACATCTTTTTCTGATGCTCTGTGTAATCCTCATATGGCCAAGGATGATATGTTAAAGGTGGTCGTGGGCCTATAAGGGACATATCGCCCTTTAATATATTTACAAGCTGTGGAATTTCATCAAGGCTGGTTGCACGAATAAATTTGCCAACCTTTGTAACTCTGGAATCGTTTTTATCTGAATATACACCAGAGCCTGTTTTTTCTGCATTTTTACACATTGAGCGAAATTTGTATATATTAAAAACCTTACCGTTTTTTCCTAGTCTGGGTTGTTTAAATATAATTTCCCCTGGGCTTTCCACCCTAACTGCAATAGCTACAATAAGCATAAAAGGAGATGCACACACCAAGCCTATTGCAGAAACTAATATGTCAATAAATCTTTTGAAAAAATGCCTATACATAATGTCACCAACCTAATCATATATACTATACCCAAAAACAAAAAGCCTGTTATCTTTTTGTGATATAATAATTGTAACTATTTATTCATAATTTGTCAACAATTCCACAACAAACACAGAAAAATATAAGAAAAAATCTGCATAAAAATTACTTTATCGGTTAATATTGAATAACCTGTTTGTAAATGGTATAATACAAAAATAGATTATTTGGAGGTGACATACCTTGCTGAAAGAAAATGAAGAATTACAGCCTTTAGGAAATGGCATAAATGTTATTGTAAGTGACGAACATCACTTTTTTACAGATACTATTTTACTTGCACATTTTTCAAAGCCCAAAACATACGAAAACGCCGTTGATTTGGGTACAGGCTGTGGCACTATACCTCTTTTATGGAACAGGGAAAAACCTCCAAAACACACCTACGCTGTAGAAATACAGGCAAATGGTGCAGATATGGCAACACGGTCTATTATTATGAACAAATTGCAGGATAAAATTACTGTACTAAATAAAGACCTTAGACAGCTAAAGGGGTGTGTTCCCTTTGGGTATTTTGATGTTGTTGTGTGCAACCCTCCCTATAAGCCTTTAGGTACAGGAATAGTAAGCAGTGGGGAATCTCATTCTATTATTCGCCACGAAAGCAGTTGCACTGTTGAAGACGTTGTAAAAACAGCTTCCTCTTTACTTAGATTTGGTGGCAGATTTTGTCTGTGCTTACGCCCAGAAAGGCTTACAGATGTTATTACAGCAATGAGAGAAAATTTACTGGAGCCAAAACGCTTACGAATGGTACAGCAAAGAACAAACAAAGCACCAAAGCTGTTTTTGATTGAGGGTAAACGAGGTGGCAAAGCAGGTGGACTGGTTGTAGAGCCTGCTTTACTGATAGAAAAGGAAAACGGAGATTTTTCTGACGAAATGATGAGTATATACGGTTCTTTTAAGGAGTTGACATAATGACAGGAGTTTTATATGTTGTAGGCACACCTATAGGAAATTTAGGAGATATATCTCCACGAGCATTGGAAACTCTTGAAAAAGTGGATTTTATAGCTGCCGAGGACACCAGAGTTACCTTAAAGCTGTTAAATCACTTTGAAATAAAAAAGCCTATGGTAAGCTATTTTGAGCATAACAAGCACGAGCGTGGTGAAATAATCTGCCAACGCATACTAAATGGAGAAAACTGTGCTATTGTAACAGACGCAGGTATGCCTTGCATATCAGACCCTGGCGAGCTATTAATAAAGCAATGTATAGAATACGGTATTGAAACACAGGTTATTCCGGGGCCTAGTGCTGTAATATCTGCTTTAGCTGTTTCTGGACTTCCTACAGGCAGGTTTACATTTGAGGGCTTTTTAAGCGTTAATAAAAAAAGCAGACGAGAGCATTTAGAAGATGTAAAAAACGAAAAAAGAACTATGATTTTTTACGAAGCTCCTCACAAACTTAACTCCACATTAAAGGATATGCTGGCTACCTTTGGTGACAGAAGAATTTCTATTGTAAGAGAAATTACTAAAATTCACGAACAGGTTATACCTACAACCTTAGAAAAGGCTGTGCAAGATTATGCAGATGCACCACTTAAAGGTGAGATTGTACTGGTAATAGAGGGTGCAAAGGAAGAAGAAACTAAAACCGAATATATAGAGGAAGATGCAGTAAATATGGCATTGGAAATAGCCAAAAGTCAAGACATCTCCCTAAGTGATGCAACTAAAAAGGTTGCAAAGCTAACAGGTATAAAAAAGGGAATAATATATAAAATGATAACTGAAAGAGATGAGTAAAATTATGAATTACAATGAAGCCTTGTCAAAAATAAGCTCATTATTATTTTTAGGCTCTCGTCCTGGATTAGACAGAATTCTAAAGCTATTACAGATTATGGACAATCCACAGGATAAATTAAAATATGTACACATAGCAGGTACAAACGGAAAAGGCTCTACCAGCAAAATGATTTCTGCTGTACTAACTGCCGGTGGTTACAAAACAGGCTTATTTATTTCTCCGTATATTATAGATTTTAGAGAGCGTATGCAAATAAACGGTAAAATGATAAGCAAACAAGAGCTTACACGCTGTGTTGAAGAAACCTTCCCTATTATTGAACAGCTTAAACAAGAGGGTACTATTATAACCGAATTTGAATATATTACAGCACTGGCATTTAAGTGGTACGCTGAAAATAACTGCGACATTGTTGTGCTGGAAACAGGTATGGGCGGTTTGTTAGACTCCACTAATGTAGTTAAAAATACTCTTGTTTCTGTTATTACATCTATCAGCTATGACCATACTGCTATATTAGGGGAAACCCTAGAGGAAATTTCCAAACAAAAGGCTGGAATTATAAAACCAAACAGCAATGCTGTATATTACAGACAAGGTGGCATTGCAGATAAGGTTATGGAAGACACTGCACAAAGTGTAAACAGTAACCTATTCTTTGCAGATGTTCTATCTTTAGAGGTTGTCGAAAGCTGTATTGAATACACAAAATTTATGTATAACAATATGGAATTAAAGCTAAGCCTTATAGGTGAACACCAGCTTAAAAATGCTGGCTTGGCATTAACCACAATACAGGTTTTAAGAGAGCAATGCGGAATGGCTCTTACTGATGAACATATAACCAAAGGTTTTTCCAAAGCTGAAATGCCTGCAAGACTAGAGCTATTATGTAAAGAGCCTGTTGTACTAATAGATGGTGCCCACAACCCTAACGGTATGGAGGCTTTAGGCAAAGCTATCAGACAATATTTACCTAATAAAAAGATAGTTTGCATAATGGGTATGTTAAAGGACAAAGATAGTAATTCTTCCTTGGAATATCTGGACGGATTAATAGAGGCTGTAATCACTTTGGAGCCTGATAACCCACGCAAACAAACCAGCGAAGAACTTGCAGAAAAAGCTATAAAATTTTTCAACAAGGTATACCCAATGGACAGCTTTACAGGTGCTATTGAAAAGGCATTTGAAATAGCAGGAGATAACGGTGCTGTATTGGTATGTGGTTCTTTATATCTTGCATCTCAATTAAGACCTTTATTGGTGCGTAGCCTAAACAACAAAGGAAAAAGTGTTTTAATCGACATTAAAAATTGATAATTTTTGCATATTCCTTAGTGTAGTATTTACTTACAGAGGATTTGCAATAAACAGATAAATAATAAATATAATTTATAATCTTAAAAATTCTCTGCCATATGGTAGGGAATTTTTTATTATATTTTTTCAAATTGTGTACAGAAGAATAAACAAAAGGAATGATAAAAATGTATGTACAAACGGTTATGACAGAGGGTGACCTTACAGCTATGCTGGTAGGAGATATAGACCACCACTCTGCAAGAGAAATGAGAAAAGAGATAGACGCATTAGTAGAAAAGCACCATCCAAATTTACTGCGACTAGACTTTTCAGCTGTACAATTTATGGACAGCTCTGGAATAGGCTTAATAATGGGCAGATACAGGCTAATGTCTTTAATTGGTGGCAGGGTTTTAGTATGCAATATACCACCACACCTAAAAAGATTAATAGACTTGTCTGGTGTGGGAACACTGGGAGTACTTGAATACAAAGGAAAGGAGAAAGTAAGATGAATATTATAAACGAAATGAAGATTACCTTTGACAGTAAAAGTGCTAACGAAGCCTTTGCCCGCAGTGCTGTGGCTGGATTTGTTGTTCAGCTTGACCCAACTATTGCAGAGCTTTCAGACATAAAAACTGCTGTGTCAGAGGCTGTTACAAATGCCATAGTACACGGTTACAGCAACACAATAGGAACAGTTACAATTAAGGTTCAAATAACAGACAGCAACAATGTAATTATTCAGGTAAAGGACAAGGGCGTTGGCATAGAAAATATACCACAGGCAATGGAGCCTATGTTTACAACAGGAGGTGCCGAAAGAGCAGGTTTAGGCTTTGCTGTTATGCAAAGCTTTATGGATAAGGTAAAGGTTACATCTAAAACCAACAAAGGCACCACAGTTACTATGGAAAAATACATAATGCAACGCCTATCATCACGCAGTTAGTATGAATAGAGAGAAATTTATTGAAAGCAATTTGGGACTTGTCCACGCCTGTGCAAACCGTTTTAAGGGCAGAGGTATAGAATATGATGATTTATACAGTGCTGGCTGTGTGGGACTTGTAAAGGCTACTGATAATTTTGACAACAGCCGTGGACTGTGCTTTTCCACATATGCTGTTCCTGTTATATTAGGCGAAATTCGCAGGCTATTCCGTGACGGTGGTACTGTAAAGGTTAGCCGAGGACTTAAAGAGCTTTGTTTGAAAATTAATAGAGAAATTCGTAAATTTCAAGAGCAACACGGTTACGAGCCTACTATAAATCAAATAGCAGAAATTATGCAACTTGAACCACAACAAATATCCGAAGCTCTAAATGCAGGGGTACAGCCTCTATCCCTTACTGTAGACAGCGAAGAGGGACAACGACAATTAGAAATTCCTGTTGCTCCTCCTGAAGAAAAAATGACAGAGCTTATTGCCTTGCGTCAAATTGTTAATGAATTAGATGAAATAGACAGAAAAATAATAACCCTTAGATTTTTCAAAGACAAAACTCAAAGTGAAACAGGAAAAATATTAAATATGAGTCAAGTGCAAATTTCCAGAAAAGAAAAAAGAATTTTAGAAAAAATGCGTATAAAATTAATTTAGGCAATGCCACATAGAGAATGTGCGGTATTGCCTAAAGCAAACAAAGACTCCCTAATTAAAAACCGTAAAAGTTTTTAATTAGGGAGTTGTAATGCTTATTAAATTAGATTTCTACTGTTTTAATAGAATCAAATTCGTCCATTATTTCTTTAGATGGCTTCTTAGTTATTAGAGAAACTATTACATTAATAATTAAAGCAAATGCAAAACCTAAAACAAGAGAATATAGATTTGTTGCTGCATATAGTGTTTGTCCGTCTACCAATGGAATATAGTCCCAAACAATAACTGTTAAAGCACCAACAGCCATACCGCTTATAGCACCTGCAAGAGTTGAACGCTTCCAGAATAATGCTAAAAGAACAACCGGACCAAATGCAGAACCAAAGCCTGCCCAAGCATCTGAAACTAATGACATAATGCTTGACTGTGGGTCTAGTGCAATTAGGAAAGCAATAACTGCAACTACTATAACTGCAATTCTACCTACATTCAAAGCATTTTTTTCTGTTGCATCTTTCTTTATAGCACCCTTGTACATATCCTCAGATACAGCAGATGCTGTTACCAATAACTGACTGTCTGCTGTTGACATAATAGCCGCAAGAATACCGCAAAGGAAAATTCCGCCTACAAACACAAGCAAACCATTACCGGAGAATAATTGCTGAATAGAAACAATAAACGCTGTTTCGCTTGTAGCAGCATCTAATGTATTTGTTATATATCCTCTTGCTACCAAGCCTATACAGCAAGATGCAATTAGAGAGATAATTACCCAAACAATAGCAATTTTTCTTGACTTTTTAATCTCTGCATCATTCTTAACAGCCATAAATCTTATAAGAATGTGTGGCATACCAAAGTAACCCAAGCCCCAAGCAAGATTAGAAATTATAGAAACAGCAGAAACATTGCTACCGTCATCATTTTTAAGGAAATTCAAATAGTTTTCAGGATTAACAACGCCTTTTTCTATTAGGGCATCTGCAAAGCCTGTATTATATGTTAGAGTTACATATGCAATTATAGGTACTGTCATAATAGCAACAAGCATAAGCAAACCTTGTATAAAGTCTGTATAACAAACAGCCTTAAAACCACCCATAAGGGTATATACCAAAATAACAACTGCTGCTATACACAAACCTATTGTATATACACTGCTGTAATTTTCACCTGTACCAAACAATGTTGCAAACAACTTTGCACCAGAGCTGAAAGCAGAAGCAGTATAAACTGTAAAGAATATTGCAATAATTACCGCAGAAACTATTTTAATTATTCCTTTTTCATCTCTGTAACGATTTTGGAAGAAGCTAGGAATTGTTAAAGAATTTCCTGCTACTATTGTGTATTTTCTTAATCTTGCAGAAACTATGTACCAGTTTAATATTGTACCCAACAGCAAACCAACTGCTATCCAAATTTCGCCTGTACCTGCAAGGTATACTGAACCAGGCAAACCCATTAGCAACCAGCCACTCATATCAGAAGCCTGTGCTGACAACGCCGCTGTCCAACCACCAAGGTTTCTACCACCAAGAAAATAATCCTCATTGTTTTCTGTGCCTTTTGATGAGATTGCACCAATTACAATCATAATAACCATATAAATGGCAAAGGCAGACAAAACAATAATATTGTCTGTAATCATAATTCGTCCTCCGTTCACAATTTATTAATTATTAAATACTTTCCTATAGTAACAAATAAAGGATAAAAAATCAAGCTATAGTGCATAATTATTCTTAATATAATAAACCCATAAACACTACAATAACTTCAATTTATAAAAACTCATAAAAAGTCTAAAAACAGGCAAAAAATAATTGTAATTTTTATGGTATATGATATAATGGTTCTGTATTATGCTAATCTTTATTTTAATTAAAGTTTAGTATTACTATAAATAGAAACTATATAATAACAATTATACTAGTTTCATACGGAGGCATAGGAATGTCACTTTTTGATAAATTAAATATATTAGCCGGAACAGACAAAGACGCCCTTAACATAATTATAGTAGGCTGTGGTAAGGTTGGTACTACTTTAATACGCTGTTTATCTAGCGAGGGTCATAATGTTTCTTTTATAGATACAGATGACGAAATAGTGGAAAAATTATCTAATGCTTATGATGTTATGGGTATAGTTGGAAGTGGTTCTAGCTATAAGGTATTAATTGAGGCAGGCATAGAAAATGCAGACCTTTTTATTGCTGTTACCGAATCTGATGAGCTTAATCTGCTTTGCTGTACCATTGCCAAAAAGGTTGGAGATAGTTGCTCTACCATAGCAAGAGTACGAAACCCAGATTATATTGATGAACAGGCTTATTTAAAGGAAAAGCTGGGGTTATCTATGATAATTAACCCAGAGCTTGAGGCAGCCAAAGAAATTTCTAGATTAATTCGTTTGCCTGCTGCACTAAGTACAAGCCCATTTGTAAAAAGTCAAGTGGAACTTATACGCTTCCAAATTCCTACAGGTAATTCTCTTGACGGCAAGGTGTTGTTTGAATTACAACAGGAGTTTGATTTCAAATTTCTTATTTGTGCAGTAGAAAAAGAAGACGAAGTTATAATCCCAAATGGTGACTATCAGCTACAAGCTGGTGACATTATCACAATTATATCATCTGCAAGAAATGTTTATTTCTTCTTTAAGAAAACAGGATTAATCAAAAAGAAGATAACAGATGCTATGATTATTGGTGGTAGCAAAACATCTTTTTATTTAGCTAAACAGCT
>JAXKHT010000100.1:0-33164 GCA_036549705.1 Acutalibacteraceae bacterium
CTTTTGCTATCCTTTCCGATTTCATTCCTGCTTTGCTCAATGCCTCTATCTTTATTCTTTCCTCATAATTTAAATGTTTACCTTTTCTTCTCTTTGTGTTATTATTTAATCGTTCCATAATAGTTATCCTTTCGATGTTTGGTTTGGTCGCTTAACATTATATCACGAGTTCTATTATGGAACTTTATTTTTGGTCTTTTTATTTTACAACTTTCCCTTATATTTTCTAATTAACACAAATCTATAACTTAATCCAATAAGAAATTCGGTTGCAAATAAACACAATATATGGTAGAATAATTCCAGTTGTTATTTAATACAGGGAGGATTTATTTATGTCAGGACATAATAAATGGAGTACAATTAAGCAGAAAAAGGGTAAAAATGATGCTGCAAGAGCTAAGATATTTACAAAAATTGGTCGTGAGCTTGCTGTTGCTGTAAGAGATGGTGGTAGCCCAGACCCTACTGTAAACTCAAAGCTTAGAGATTGTATCGCAAAGGCTAAGGCTAATAATGTACCTAATGATAATATTGAAAGAATAATCAAAAAGGCTTCTGGCGATGGTGATGCTAATAACTATGAAGCTATCACATATGAAGGCTATGGTCCAAGTGGTATTGCTGTTATTGTAGAAACTCTTACAGATAACCGTAATCGTACTGCTGCTGATGTAAGACATTATTTTGATAAGTTTGGTGGCAATATGGGTACACCAGGTTGCGTATCTTTTATGTTCTCTCAAAAGGGTGTTCTTATTATTGATAGAGAAGAATGTGACTTTGATGAAGAAAAGGTTATGGAAGATGCTTTGGAAAGTGGTGCTTCTGACATTGAAACAGAGGACGATATTTTCACAATCTATACTGAGCCATCTGATTTTAGCTCAGTAAACGAAACACTTACAGGTATGGGCTATACTTTTGCAAGTGCAGAGGTAGAAATGGTACCATCAACCTATACAAAGATTGATGATGCAGAAGCTGTAACAAAAATGCAGAAGCTACTTGATAATCTTGAAGATAACGACGATGTGCAAAATGTATGGCACAACTGGGAAATGGAAGAATAAATATAACTAAAAGTTAGTTGTATTTTAACTTTTTTAACTGTATTATTATAGTTAGTTTTTTTAGTTATATATTATAGTAGCCCACAGTACAAGCTGTGGGCTATAGCCTGTATAGCAGGTGTACTCTAATAAAAAATTATGTAAATTTATAAAGTAATTTAAGTGGGGGATTATTTTGTCTAACTTAAAAAATGAGATAGAAAAGCGTAGAACCTTTGCTATTATTTCTCACCCTGACGCAGGTAAAACAACACTTACAGAAAAACTGTTGCTGTACGGTGGTGCTATTAACACTGCTGGTACTGTTAAGGGTAAAAAATCCACAAAGCACGCCGTTTCTGACTGGATGGAAATAGAAAAGCAAAGAGGTATTTCTGTAACATCTTCTGTGTTGCAGTTTAAATATGATGGTTATTGCATAAATATTTTAGATACCCCTGGACATCAGGATTTCTCGGAGGATACTTATCGTACTTTAATGGCGGCAGACTCTGCTGTAATGGTTATTGACGGTTCAAAGGGTGTTGAAAACCAGACAAAAAAGCTGTTTAAAGTTTGTGTAATGCGTAATATTCCTATTATTACATTTATTAATAAAATGGATAGAGAAGCTATGAACACCTTTGACCTGTTAGAGGACATTGAAAATGTACTTGGTATTCATACCTATCCTGTAAACTGGCCTATTGGTTGTGGTAAGGAGTTTAAGGGTGTTTATGACAGACACACAAAGCAGATTTTAGCTTTTACAGCTAACAACGGTCAAAAAGAGGTTGAAGAACAGGCCTTTAATATAGATGATGAGAATTTGTCAGAAATTATTGGAGAAGACCACGCTCAACAATTATTAGATGAAGTTGAATTGCTGGACGGTGCTGGTGACGATTTTGATATAGATGCTGTACGCAACGGTAAATTAACACCTGTATTTTTTGGTTCGGCTTTAACTAACTTTGGTGTAGAGCCATTTTTAGAAAACTTCCTAAAGCTTACAACCTCACCATTACCAAGAAAAACTTTAGACGGAGTAGTTGACCCTTGCTCTGAGGATTTTTCAGCCTTTGTATTTAAAATACAGGCTAATATGAATAAGGCACATAGAGATAGAATCGCATTTATGCGTATTTGTTCTGGTAAGTTTGAGAAAAATATGGAAGTGTTCCATGTGCAAGGCAACAAAAAAATGCGACTATCACAGCCACAACAAATTATGGCACAGGAAAGAGAAGTTGTTGATGAGGCTTATGCTGGTGACATTATAGGCGTGTTTGACCCAGGTGTATTCTCTATAGGTGACACTATTTGTAAAGCAAATAAAAAGTTTAGATTCCAAGGAATTCCAACCTTTGCTCCTGAACATTTTGCTCTTGTTCGACAAAAGGACACTATGAAGCGTAAGCAGTTTATAAAAGGAACAGACCAGATTGCTCAAGAGGGTGCTATTCAGATTTTCCGTGAACTAGGTGCAGGTATGGAGGAAGTAATAGTTGGTGTTGTTGGTACACTTCAATTTGAGGTTTTGGAATATAGATTAAAGAACGAGTATAATGTAGACATTATTATGAACACTCTACCATATCAGTTTATTCGTTGGATTGCAAATGATGACATAGACCCTAAAAAACTTGACCTTGCTTCTGACACCAAGCGTATTCAAGACCTTAAAGACAATAATTTGCTGTTGTTTACCAGCGAGTGGAGTATTAATTGGGCATTGGAGCATAACAAAGGGCTAATCTTACAAGAATTTAGCGAAAATTAATACTGTATAATTTAAACAGTTACAAATAAATGTAAAAAATAAATATTTTATGTTTTAACTATTTACAAAACATAAAAACAGTGCTATACTAAGTACAAGTTACTTAATTTATATTGGAGATTATATATGTTGAGTATATAATGAATGGAGGTAATAGTAATGAGAAAACTAGTAACAATTTTAGCTTCATTAGCAATGCTTGCTTCAGTAGCTACTTTCTCTGCAAGTGCTGTAAACAGCCCAGAGGTTCCTACAAGCGAGCCAACTAATGCTCCTTCTGGCGATGTTAAACCAGACGATAAGCCAAACCAGGGTGGTAACAACCAGGGCGGTAACAACCAGGGCGGTAACAGCCAAGCTGGTAAGCCTGATGATGGTAAAGAGGATCCTAACACAGGTAAGCCTTCACCACAGACTGGCGTGGATAGCTCTAGTGCTATAGCAGCAGGCTTTGCAGTTCTTGCTTGTGGTGGCATTGCAACTGTTGCAAAGAAGAGAATGCAGGCTTAATTAAAAAATTTGTTTCTGGTGACCACGCTATATTATTATAGCGTGGTTATTATTTTGTTTTAATAAAGGTGATTAAATGGGAAATAAAAAGTCATATTGGAAAGTACTTTTTGTAATTGCTGTTGTCTTAGTAATTGTGGGGTTATCATATATCTGCTGGTTTATGTTCCAAATGTATACCAGCGGTAGTGAGTATGGCAATTTGAGAGCAACTGTAACTGATAGTACAGAAAGTTCCGATAACAGTTCAAATAATAGACCAAATAATGTAGAGGGTACCACCTATGGTGATACTCCAGATGCACCACTTGATAATGTTGCACCAGAAGTTGTAAAAGACGCCATAAACGGTGATATTAATTTTACAGAGCTATGGAAAATCAATACAGATTTGTACGCTTGGATTAATATTCCTAACACAATGGTAGACTACCCTATTGCACAATATTCTGGAGATGATGATGAGTATTACTTATCTCATAATATGTATAAGGAAAGTGCTTTTGCAGGTTGTATATATACAGAAAAAGCTAATAGCAAGGATTTTTCTGACCCTAACACTGTACTTTATGGTCATAATATGGCAAATGGCTCTATGTTTAGAGATTTGCACCAATTTAGAGATGACAGCTTTTTTGAAGAAAATCAATATATATATGTATATTTACCTGACAGAACTTTAACATACCACATTTTTGCAGCTTATGAATATGATAATAGACATCTATTATATTCTTTTAATTTTGATGATAAATCAGTATTCCAAAATTATTTAGATTACGCACAAAATCCTACATCTTCTATGATGTATAAAACTCGTAATCTAAATGTTAATGCAGATGATAAAATTATTACATTAAGTACCTGTTTAGGTACTATAGAAACCTCTAGATATTTAGTTCAAGGAGTGTTGATTAAGGATGAGCCAACAAGCGTCCAATAATGAGTTAGACAAAGAACTGGATGAAGAGCTAGATGATGATTTTGATGAGGATTTAGACGGCAACGATGATGACTTTGACGAAGAATCCGACAATGAAGATTATGATGACTTTGATGAAGAATCCGATGATGAAGATGATGATTTTGATGACGAGTCTGACGATGAAGATGACGAGGATTTTGATGATGAGTCTGACGATGAAGATGACGAAGATTTTGATGATGAGTCTGACGATGAAGATGACGAAGATTTTGATGACGAGTCTGACGATGAAGATGATGATGATTCTGATGAATTAGATGACTTCCAAGCTGAGGATGATATTATAGAAAATATTACTGTAGTTAATGATGGCGAAATTGTAAAAGTGCGAGATGCTTCTCTTGATTTACAAAAAGATGAAGATTCTGAAAAGAAACATCATAGTCATAGCAAGCATAGCACTCGTAGTAAGAGTAGCACTCACAGTAAGCATAGTCATAGTAGCAGTAGTAAGCATAGCAAGTCTAGTAAAAGTAGTAAATCTAGCAAATCCAGCAAAAGTCACAAGTCCAGTAAAAGTAGCAAGCATAGTCATCACAAGCATAAAACTAAACGCAAAAAAAAGAGAGAGGCAATAACATTTTCAGTTAATATGGAAGAAGGAAATGTTCCAAAACCTCATTACAGAAAGATGAGAAGAATGGTACCTAAAAAAATAGAAGAAGATAAAATTGAAAACGAAGAAATAGTAGAGATTACAGAAAATGCAGAAAATGCAGAAAATGTAGCAAATGCAAAAAATACCGAAAATAATAAAAATAACGAAAATCCTAAAAAGCCAAAAAGTAAGGCTTTCAAGATTTTTGTTGGTTTAGGTATTGCTATTATGTCACTATTAATTATTGTGACAAGTACTTTATTTGTGCTAATTCAATTAGGTAAAAATAATATGCTTAATGATGAAACAGTGGCTAGTAATGTAAGTTTGCCTGAACAAGCTGTGGCTGAGGACGATTATATAGTTTACAATGGTGAAAAATATAAATTCAATCCAGATGTTACAACGGTTCTTTTTGCCGGTATAGATAAACGTTCAGAGGATCAACAGCTGGGAACATTGGGTACAGCCGGACAAGCTGACGCAATTTTTGTAATGTCTATAAACACAAAAACTGGTAAGTCTAAAATTATGGCTGTTTCCAGAGACTCAATGGTAGATGTTAACACCTGTGATGCTGCCGGAAACTTCTTAGGTACAGAAAGACTACAAATCTGTTTATCTCACGCTTATGGTGACGGTGCAGAGGGTAGTAGCGAAAACTTAATACGTTCTGTATCTAGATTATTCTTTGGCATACCTGTAAATGCTTATTTAACAATAGACCTTGATGCTATATCCATTTTGAATGACGATATGGGCGGAATTACATTAGAGGTTGTTGAGGATTTAACCCATATTGATGAAACCTTAAAGTTAGGTGAAACTGTAACTTTAAGAGGAAAGCATACTGAAAACTATGTAAGATACAGAAATACTAAGGGTGACGAAAACCAGAACAACTTGCGTATGAAAAGACAAAAAAGCTATTTGGACGCCTTTATTGCAAAAGCAATGGAGAAAACCAAAGAGGATATTTCTACTCCAATAAAAATGCTTAATTCTATTCAAGGATATTCTCAAACAGATTTTTCAGCAGATAAAATAACATACCTTGCAAGTCTTTTAGTTAACACAGGACTTTCAACTGACAAGGATATGATAAAAATTCCTGGTGAAACTGTTATGGGCGAAACATATGCAGAATATATTGTAGACACTGATGCTTTATTTGAAATAGTTCTAGATACTTACTATACAAAAGTTACAAATTAATATTAAACAGACAATCCCCAACATAAAACAGCCTGTAAGCTATTTTATGTTGGGGATTAATTTTTCTAGTTTTAATTAATGTATAGTATTATTGTTTGCAAAAGTAAATATATGCGTTGTTAATTTGCACCTTGATAACTTCTTTACCTTGATAATTAGGGATATACAAATATGTATCTACAGCACCACCCTTGTAAGTAACTAATAAATTATTATCACTTAACTGGAAAGTACCACTGCCCTTAGCTTCAATGATAGCTGCTCCCATACTAATTGTAAAATTACCATTTTCGGTAATTGCCAATTTACCACCGTATTCTCTGTAAGAAGAACCAAATAGAGTATTAAAATCTACCTCTTTACCGTCTGACACTTTTACTGCCATTAGTGGCTTCCACTCCCCTACTAGGTCGTCAGCAGTTATATTAACATTAGTTACATCTGATTCTGGAGTGCTTTCAATTGGTGCAACAGTTGGGTTTGTAACAGTTTCATCAACAAATTCATAAACATCTTCTGTTACATTATCTGTTGGAGCTTCTGTTATAACCTCTATAGTATCATTTGTTGCAACTTCTAATACTTGTGTAGTTGCTTCGTTAGTTGTTGCTGATTCTGATAGTACATTATCTGTAGCCAAGGTAGTAGCATTTGTTGGTGCAGTTGTTGAGGCTTCTGTTGAATTTTCTGTACCTGATACTGGAGAATTTGTATTGTTGCTACATCCTGTTGTTAAAGTTGCTGTAAGCATAATGCAAGCTAATATTGCAGAAATTTTCTTACTCATTATAATACCGTCCTTTTTAATTGTTTACAGGTTTTATACACATAAAAGCACACATTGTTCCTCTGTGACCCTTGGTTGCTCGATGAGACCAAAGTAATTCACTGTTGCACTGTGTACATACATCGCTGATTATAATATTTTCCTTTGATACGCCAGATAAAACAAGTACTTGTTTGTTGGTTTCCAATAAATCTGCCATATATTTTCCGTTATCTAATGGAGTCATTATATCATCTAGGTTTAATCCATTAACCTTTCCAAATTCATTATAACAACTTTGGTCAATCTCATAACAGCACTTAGATATTGCAGGGCCAATAAAGCAATGTATATCGCTTGTATCGCTGTTATAATCATTTACCATAGTTTCAATAACATTTTGACAGATTTTATTTACAGTACCTCGCCAACCTGCGTGCGCTAAAGCTATAACTTTATTCTTTTTATCTACAAAAAATACAGGTGTACAATCTGCATAATATGTAACTAGTGTAACATTCTCTTGATTTGTGACTAAAGCATCTACACTGTCCATATCTCTAGGTTTTGTAATACCAATTCCATAATCTGCTGTGGTTACCTTTCTTACAACTGTATTATGGTCCTGTGCAGAGGCAACTAAAGTGTTAAAATCTAAACCGGTAGCATTGCAAAAAAGTTTGTAATTAGTTATTACATCTTCTCTGTTATCTCCCCTATTCAAAGCTAAATTCATTGTGCTGAACTCACCAGCACTTACTCCACCTAATCTGGTTGAGAATGCGTGGTTTATAAATGGAATATCTTCCATTTGCTTATATGTTAAAAACGGAACATTCTCATTTACATTTAGGTTCATTACATTACTACTAAAAGCAGGTAATTTCATTTTTATGCTTCTCCTTAATATATTAGAATGTAATTTGTTCATCAATAATAGTTTGATAAACTGTTTGTAATTCAGGTAATACTACAGCAATAATCATAAACAGCTTTGTATGTATCACCTTGCAATCTTCTACTTTACATTATATTACTTTTGGTGCTATAATACAAGTGAACAAAAAGTGACAAATTTATTGTCATAATATTAAGAATATAGTAAACAGAGGTACCATAATGAATTTATTCGGTTCTAGCTTATTTGGCAATAATATAGATGTAAGCTGTGACTATTGTCATAACAGCCAAAAAATAAACGGCATAATAATCTGTAAAGCAAATAAAGAAATTATCCAAGGTAAATGTAGCAGATTTAAGTATAACCCATTAATGCGAGTACCTAAAACCGCACCTAATCTACCACGATATAATCCAAAGGATTTTGAGTTGTAATAGAAAACTCTAATTAAAAGCCAAAAAGGTTTTTAATTAGAGTTTTTTGTTATATTAATCTTCTTTTATTATATCTGATGTAGCTTCTGTTGCGACTTCTGTCATATTTTCAGTTGTAGATTTGGTAGACTCCACTATAGTTGTTACTTCCATTGTATCTTCTATTGCATCTTCTATTATAGCTTCTGTCACAGCTTCGGCAGACTCTTCTGCTTCAGTATTACTTACAGGAATAAACTGTGTTGCTACTGGGTCTTTACCCTTGGATGATACATATTTAAAGCCAAAAATACTAAAAATTACAGCCCCTACAAAATTAACTATTAAATCTTTCATAGTGTCCATTAAACCTATATCCAAATATCCATTAAAGGGTAGTGGTTTTCCATTTACATATACATTTGTAATATTGTCAATTATTACAGGTATGTTTTCTCCTTGTGGGTTTAGCATTACAGAGGATATGCTGTTGATTACTTTGTCTTTCTGCATATCCAGTTGAAAAAAGCAATCCATACCAAATTCAAAAAATTCCCAAATAACCCCAACAGTCATTGAAAAGCTTACTGCTACTAACACACAGAAAACAGGGCTAACTTGAAATTTTATTTTTTTATTCTCATTAAGAATATCTACTAAAGCAAAACCTATGGCTGCACATAAAAAACCATTCATTGTGTGTAGCATAGTATCCCACCAAGAAAATTTTATATAGAAAGACTGTATTTCTCCTAAAATTTCAGCGGCAAATGCAAAAAGTAAAATGATTTTCTCTAACGTTGACGGTATTTCTATATTCAACTTCTTTTCTATTATACTTGGCAGTAAAAATAAAATTAGTACTAAAATACATAATGCTAAGTACTCAAAATTGCCTATAAAAATTGCTCTAATTGCAAAAAGAATAACGGTTGACCGTAAAATTACATACAACAACCAAGTACCGTCTTTTTTCTCTTTCATCCACTCTTTTGCGTGTAAAAAACATTCAATTATAGAGGGTTTTTCTTTTTTGCTCAAAATACATTTCTCCTTTACAAACAAAATTTATATTAATATAAAATTTACTTTGTACAGTGCAACATAATCTGTGCAATAAATGCACTTGTTTAATAAATTTCCGTTATTATTATAATTTAGTGTTGATATAGTATTCCCTAAAAATATATACAGTGTACAATTATATACCACAATATAATGATATGTATGAAGTTGATGTAAATTATTACATTTCAAAATATAAATTTGTTCTGTGAATATGGTATAAACACTTATTGTATGGCACATTTTACAGCTGTATTAAATTGTTATAAAATAATTGCATATTTTTCATATTTTAGACCACAATACTTTTATATTAATCTTCAAATTTTATACCTATAAGGAAATTGAAGATTATATTAGAACGAAATAAAGTAATAACGGAGGCTAAATATGAAAGGTAAGCATACTGAAAATAAAGAAGCTAAGGAAAAGAAGTACACAAAAAGTTTTTATGCAGTATTAGCTGTCTGTTTATGTGCAGTTGGCTTAGCTGGTTGGTTTACTTACTCTGATGTAGCAAATTATATTAATAACCCACAAATACCAGAAGCAACAACTACCCAACCAGAGGAAAAACAGGCAGAGGTTAAAGTTAAAGGTGTTCAAAAAGAAACACAACCTCCAACAGAAAATAATACTCAACCAGTAACAGAAGCTGAAACCACCCCACCTACAGAAGCAACAGAAGAAGTAACTCAACCAAATGTACAATCTATGGTTAGCCCTGTTGGTGAAAAGCCTGAAATAATTGGAGATTTTTCAGATGAACAGCTTGTTTACTTCCCAACCTTAAAGGATTGGCGATTACACAAGGGTATTGATTACGCAGTGGAAAAAGGCAGTAATATATATTCAGTAGGTAGTGGCACAGTGATTTCTGTATTTACTGACACATTATATGGTGAAGCAGTAAAAGTTGAGAACACAGACGGTACTACAGTAACTTATTACGGTGTAAAGGCTAATGCAAATATTGCAAAAGATGCCTCAATTACAATAGGAGATGTACTGGGAACTGCAACGGGAGAGGTACCAGCTGAAAACACTTCTGACAGTCACATTCATATAGAAGTGGATAAAAATGGGGTATTTATAAATCCGAAAGATTATATTGAAAAGGAATAAGAATAGTATTTGCAGTGTATAATTAAATTGACAGCCCTCGTTACGCTTTAGGGGCAAAAGACACGACACCACCTTATAAAGCAAGTGGTGTCGTGTAATTGATAATTATATAAACAATAAAATAATTATTTGAGAAATTTTAAGAAAAAAAATAAAAAACCTTAATTTTAGGGTTGACAAATATAATAACCTATGCTAGAATATAGAAGCTGTAAGAAACAGAGACGCTGGTGTAGCTCAGTTGGTAGAGCAGCTGATTTGTAATCAGCAGGTCGGGGGTTCGAGTCCGTCCACCAGCTCCAAGACTACTAGTTAGTTAGTAGTCTTTTTTATTTGTTATTTTTAATACTTTGTGGGAGATTTCCCGAGTGGCCAAAGGGGACAGACTGTAAATCTGCTGGCTATGCCTTCGGTGGTTCGAATCCACCATCTCCCACCAGATAATCCGAACATTTATCTTATTGGTAAGTGTTCGGATTATTATTTTTATTTATTTTCTTTTAATACTGTATTTTTATTAACAATTTATCATAGTTTAGCATTTAATTGCTTACTTGTTGCTTTTACTATTTGATAAACAGTTATCCAAATTACAAAATATATTACCACAAAAATTGCTGTAAAAATAATTAATACCATTGGTTCAAAAGGAATCCAATTATTTACTGTGTAGCAAAGTACATAGGCTAAATAAATTGAAAAGAAATGACAGAAAAGTGACTTTGTAAGTGGCCATTCTTCTATTTGATTAAAAACACTTGCTCCTGCCTGTACAAATGCTAATATGTAACAAGATATAATAGCAATACAAACCTGAGTACCTGTAAGAGTAAAGTCAACTCCACAGTTTTGAATTATAGCATAAACTATACCTGCAATAATAGGACCAAAGCCACCAAAAGATAGACCTCTTGTTAAATAATCCTTTAAATATTTATTCATCATTATAAACCAAACCTTTCTTTTACTAATTTTACATTTCTTCTGGATACAAAGTCATTGTATCCGTTTTTTAATTTTACATTTAATGTACCAGATAAAGAAGCATCAAATCGTGAAATCATTTTAATATTTATTAAGCACGATTGATTTATTTTTACAAAATTGTCAGCTAATGTTTCTTCCAGCTGATATAGTCTGCACCTTAATTGAAATTTATCTTTTTCCGTTAGTGCAAACACTCTGTTGTTCTCAACAATAAAGCAATATATTTCATTTGCATTAAGTCTTGTAACCTCTCTTTCTTTATAGCCATTTAATTCTACTGTATTTTCTGCAACCATCTGTTCAATGGCTTCTGTTAGTTTTGTTTTTTGATGAGCATAAACAAGCACCTGCTCTTCCTGATTCTTATCAATAAATAACTTAAATTTCATCAAATCTCCTCCTTTCGAGATTATCATATATCATTGTAATTTTATTTTCAACAGTTATGAAGTGTTCGGTTTTTTTTGCGAAGTATTTGGTAATTATCATAGAATTTCTTTAAAATTAAACAAACCTCTAATTAAAAACCATTTGGATTTTAATTAGAGGTTTGCATTACATAGTGTCAAAACCAAAACGCTGGTACCTAAACAGAATATTGTCTGCCCAAGCACGGTCTATTTTTATAAAGCCTTTCATTTGGCGTTCTTTTTTGCCCAGTCGGCTTACAATGCTCCAAGATTTTTTATATACATCTAACTTAGTGGTTTGGGTGAAAACCTCTTCCCCATTTCCTAAGAAGAAAGTAAAACCCATAATGTTATCTTCTTTATTATAAACCGAGAAATAACCGTCACCAGCATCTACATTTTTCTTTTTTTGAATAGCACCTGCAACAGCAGATTTTGTTAGCTCCACAGCCATATCATCTAGCTCTGCCTCAAAAATAATAATTTTTTCTCTAAATTCATTAAAGGTTGGAACTATTCGCTTTGTGATTTTTGGCATATCTTCAAATTCTATTTCTACAGACCTATCTATCATTTGTCCCTTTTCTATACCAGGAATAAAATAAATCATAAACTTATTTTTTACATCATTATATAGGCAAGGGTAGTACAATCTGGCTCTGTACTCACAGTAAGGGCAGTAAAAATCGAAAAGTTGCCCAGACAAAATTTTATCCCTTAGTTTAAAGTCTTCTTGTGCGTTTATATTTTTATATATGTGAATGTGATTGGTAGAACCACATTGCGGACAATGAAGTTGTTTAATATCTACCATAGCCATTTTTATTCACCTCTGAATCTGTTTTTATACTTTATAATTGTATATAAGTTAAAGTTAACTTTTCTGTATATTTAATAATATCTTACAACAGAAATTACTTGTCCTAATATAGAACATTCATCTACTATTATAGGTTCATAATCGTCGTTTTCAGGCTGTAAACGAAAATGACCGTCTTCTTTGAAAAATCTTTTTACTGTAGCCTCGTCATCTACCATAGCTACTACTATTTGTCCGTTGTCAGCAACTGGTGTTTTATGTACAACCACAATGTCATTATCAAGTATGCCTGCATTTATCATACTTTCACCTACTACACGCAAGGCAAACAGCTCTCTGCCACGCCTTATGTTGTCGCTAACAGGCACATATCCTTGAATATCCTCAACAGCTAAAATAGGCATACCAGCAGTTACTCTACCCATTATAGGTATAACTGCGGTGCCGTCATTTGTTAGTCTTATTGAACGGTTGGTACCTTGATTGCGAATTATTAATCCCTTAGCTTCCAATGCTTTAAGGTGTGCATGAACTGTAGCAGTAGACTTTAACCCTGTAGCAGCACAAATTTCTCTTACAGAAGGAGATACACCCTCCTGAACATTATTACATATATAATCAAATACTTTTTGTTGACTTTTAGATAAACCTGACATAAAGTTACACCTCGTTTCACCTTTGAGTGTATTATAACATATATCAATAAAAAATTCAAACATTTGTTTAACGAATTTAATTGTAAAATATGTTAACATATTTTATTAACAATACCTTTTTCATTTCTTAAATAATTATTCATATGATGTTCACAAGTACAGGATAATATTTAACCATACTCAATAACGGAACCGCACCGTTAAGAGTATAACTTATGTTCTACCCTCCTCAAAATGTACCCCTCAAACTTAGAAAGAACAGAACAGAAAAACACTATGGCTTACCGCACTGCCATAGTGTTTTTTCATTTTAAATAATTTTTGTAGAAATTTTAACAAATATACACACTAAGGCTGTTATACGGTATTTCACACAGATTTTACTTTTATTTTTATAATAATTGCTTGATTAAATATATGTATTGTTGTTATAATTAACGTGTTGTGAAAAATGTATTAATGACATTACCCAACGGAAAATTAAAATTTTATAAAAATATGCGAGGTTTGAAATTATGGACATTTTCGCGGTGCTTAGTCTGTTTGGCGGACTGGCAATGTTCCTGTATGGTATGAACACTATGGGAGACGGTTTGGAAAAAATGGCTGGTGGTAAGCTGGAAAAAATGCTTGAAAAAATGACCAGCAACACTTTCAAAGGCTTTTTAGTAGGCTTAATGGTAACTGCTGTTATACAGTCATCATCTGCTACAACTGTAATGGTAGTCGGCTTTGTAAACTCTGGTATAATGAAGCTATCAAGAGCAGTTGGTGTAATAATGGGTGCCAATGTTGGTACAACCGTTACAGCTTGGATTTTAAGCTTGTCAGGTATCAGCGGTGACAGCCTTTGGATGAAAATGCTAAAGCCAGATAATTTTTCACCTATTCTTGCAGTAATTGGTATAATACTAATAATGTTCTGCAAAAGTGCAAAGAAAAAAGATATCGGTAACATATTGTTAGGCTTTGCTATACTTATGTTTGGTATGTCTACAATGAGTGCTGCTGTTGAACCACTAAGTGATATTCCTGAATTCGGACAGATTCTTTTAATGTTCTCTAATCCTTTATTCGGTATTCTTGCAGGTGCTGTTCTTACTGCTGTTATTCAAAGTTCATCAGCATCAGTTGGTATTCTACAGGCTTTATCAAGCACAGGAAGCGTAACCTTCGGTAGTGCAATTCCTATAATTATGGGACAAAACATTGGTACTTGTGTAACCGCTTTGATTTCTTGTATTGGTGCCAAAAAGAACGCAAGACGAGCAGCATTAGTTCATCTTTATTTTAATATAATCGGTACCACGGTAATGCTTGTTTTATTCTATGCATTAAATGCAGTGATACACTTCCCATTCCTTGATGATGCTATTAATGCACCTAATATAGCTGTGGTTCACACATTATTCAATGTAATTGCAACAGCAATATTACTACCATTTAATAAAGTTTTAGAAAAACTCGCTTGTATGACAATTAAAGATAAGGAACAAGAGGACGATACACCATTTATTGACGAACGTTTCCTTGCTACTCCAACAGTTGCCGCTGCACAGTGTAATACTATGTGTAATAAAATGGCTGTGTTGTCAGCCCAAACTATTTCAAAGGCTTGTGCATTGTTGGCAAATTACTCAGACAAAGCAGCAGAAGAAATAGTAGAAGAAGAAACAAAAATTGACGTATACGAAGACGTTCTTGGTAGCTATTTAGTTAAATTATGTAGCAAGAATTTAACTGCACAAGACAGTGCAAAAACCTCAAGAATGTTACATTCAATAGGTGATTTTGAAAGAATTAGTGACCACGCTGTTAACATTGTTGATGTTGCAAAAGAAATGCACGAAAAGAACATTTCTTTCTCAGAAACAGCTGTTAAAGAAATAGATGTTGTAATATGTGCATTAATAGAAATTTTAGACAATACAATAAAGGCATATACCAGCGACAATATAGAACTTGCAAAGCGTATAGAACCACTTGAGCAGGTTATAGATAAACTGGTAGCCGAGCTTAAACTTCGCCATATTAAGCGTTTGCGTGATGGTAAATGTACAATAGAGCTTGGATTTATATTCTCTGACCTTCTTAATAATATAGAGCGTATATCTGACCATTGCTCAAATATAGCAGTATGTATGATTGAAACAGAGCAAGAAAGCTACGAAACACACGAGTATCTACACGAACTTAAACACGATGATGACGGAAGCTTTAAAGAAGAGTACAGAAGCTATAAAAATAAATATGCATTGCCATAATTGAAAATTAGTTACCCCCTGTTGCTATAAATTGCAACAGGGGGTATTTTGTGTAAGCAAAAGCACAAAGGAACAGCCTACATCAACTGTGTAGGCTGTTCCCGAGGAGTCCAAATGTTTATAAAAATAGATGAGTTTAATATTGAGATTATCGCTTAGAAAATAATCATCAAGCTATGCACCAATTCTATCACTATAATAACAACAATATAACATCAAATATAAAATAATATTTAATTATTTACCAGATAAAATTATTGAAGTGGTAATTGTTTTATAGGGGATAATTTTAAATGAAACCGAAAGAACTTATCTTAAATTTGATGATTTAAAATCCATTTGGTTATTTCTTCGGTATTTAAAATTCCTGATGCCACATCAAGCACCATAGTATATAATTCTTTTTGTGTATATTTAAGAGAAATACCATTTATTTCAAGAAAAATAAGCATCACATGGACACCTATTCTTTTATTACCATATATAAATGCGTGTTTTTTTATTAAACCATAACCTAACCTTGCTGCTTTTTGCTGTACAGTTGGAAACAGATCTGTATTATCAAATTGCTGAAAAGGAGCATTTAACGCTGACGATAAAAGACTAAAGTCACGAACACCATCTGTCCCTCCCGTAGCAGATATTAATTCACTATGCAACATAAGTATTTGTTCTTGAGTAAACTTAATCATTCAGCAAGCACCTCGTATGCTTCTTTGTTTTTGCTGATGAGGCGTTTTGAGATAGCCATAATATCTTCATTGTCGACAATTTGTTCTTCCTCAGCTTGACTAAATTCAAAAATGATATATCGTGGTACATTGTTTTTTAGTATTACAGCAGAGCCATTTTCATCAACAAGCCTTGCTACCTTAGAAAAATTTTGATTTGCTTCTGTAATTGACACAAGTGATTTTGTATTAACATTCATAATTAACACCTCCTGCTTATATTATACACAAAAAATAGGATAAATTCAACCTAAACGCAAATATGTTTTACTGCTGTGATGTGTTGATAATAAAGTTCTATAAATAGGACACAATTAACTGCAAAAATAAAAAGAGTGTTCACAACTTAAATCCGTTATGAACACTCTTTTTGGTGCGGGTGAAGGGACTTGAACCCCCACGTCTGCTGACACTAGAACCTAAATCTAGCGCGTCTGCCAATTCCGCCACACCCGCATATTTGTTGTGGCGTTCTCTCCCGAGAACATTATTGATTATATAACAAACAGTCCCTTTTGTCAACACCTTTTTTATAATTTTTTTACTTTTTTCTAAATTTCATAATGTTATTTTTACACACAAGTATAGTAAGGACTATTAACTATATATGTAATAGCTATAATTTCTATTCTATAATCATTATTCCTAAAATTACCATCACCATACATTAAGGAATAGTTCTTTATAATTCCTCTTCCCTTGCATTAAATATACTTCTTTATATAAACCATCTTCACTTAATTATAGCTTTAAGTTTTTTCAAGGTTATTTCAAGGTATGTATAATAAAATACAATAGGTTTAGTATCTATTATGTTGTGTTTTGTGCAAAAACAACAAATTACAGGTTCAATTTTTGACAATAACTAATTTGTGATTTTTTCACATACATATTAAGATACAATTACAAGACAATTTTGTCTGCAAACTTAATAAAAAGGAGTGACCACTAAAAATGGTAGAGGTTAAAAACCTAGTTAAGCGTTACGGTGACAAGCTGGCTGTTAATAATGTTAGCTTTTCCGTTGCTAAAGGTGAAATTCTTGGTTTTCTTGGCCCTAATGGTGCCGGTAAATCAACAACAATGAACATTATTACCGGATATTTGTCATCTACCTCCGGTACGGTAACTATTGATGGCTGTGAAATTTTAGATGACCCAAAGGGAGCAAAATCTAAAATTGGTTATCTTCCAGAATTACCACCACTATATCAGGATATGACAGTAAAAAGGTATCTTGAATTTGTTTATGACTTGAAGAAGGTTACACTGCCTAAGGCAGAGCATTTGGCTGAAATTTGCAAGGTAACAAAAATAGCAGATGTTTATAACAGAGTTATTAAAAACCTTTCAAAAGGTTATAGACAAAGAGTAGGATTAGCACAGGCATTGGTAGGCAATCCACCTGTTATTATTCTTGACGAGCCTACTGTTGGACTTGACCCAAAGCAAATTATTGAAATGCGTAACCTTATTAGAGGTTTGGGCAGAAAGCATACAGTTATCCTTTCATCTCACGTATTGTCAGAAATTCAAGCTGTTTGCGACCGTATTGTTGTTATTAACAATGGTATGCTGGTTGCTGATGAAAGTACATCTGAAATTACAACAAATCTAACAGGTGTAAAAAGAATACAGCTACATATTGATGGCAGTGAACATACCATTTTACCTGCATTGCGTGAGGTAGAGGGTGTATCTAGAGTACGCAAAGTTATGACTACAACTGACGGATTTGGAGAATATTTGGTTGAATCTAAACCAGATAATGATGTTCGCAGAAACATATTTAACGCTATGGCCAAGATAAATTGTCCAATAGTTATGATGCGAAATGCTGAAATGTCATTGGAAGATGCCTTCTTAAAAATTACAAGCAATTCTGCAAACACAACCGATACTAAAGGAGGTAGAAAATAATGTCTGCAATTTTCAAAAGAGAGCTAAACGCATATTTTACATCTCCTATTGCTTATGTAGTTTATGCTGTAGCAGCATTTTTTGGTGGTATGTACTTTATGGGAACTGTTTTAGTTGCCGATACCACTGATATGACTTATGTATTTATGAATATGACTACAATAATAGTAATTCTTGTTCCTATTTTAACAATGAAGCTATTTAGTGAAGAAAAAAATAAAAAAACAGAGCAAGGCTTATTAACAGCTCCTGTTAACCTATTCCAAATTGTTATGGGTAAATATTTGGCTGCATTGGTTGTATACTCAATTATGATGGTTCTATTCATTATTTATGGACTAATTATTGCAAGCTTTGTAACTCCATCTTGGATTACTATTTTCAGCAACATTTTGGGACTATTCCTGTTTGGTGCAGCACTTATTTCAATAGGTGTGTTTATTTCCAGTCTTACAGAAAGTCAAATAGTTGCGGCTATTTTATCAGTTGCAGCTGGCTTACTTGTAATTTTTCTTGATTCACTTGCTAAGTCAATAGGAGTAGATTTTATAACAACAATTTGTACTGCAATTTCTTTTACAACACCTTATCAGAATTTTGCAGTTGGTATTATTAAACTTTCAGATGTAATTTTCTTCTTGAGTGTGTCTGTATTATTTAATTTCTTTACAATAAGAATACTTGAGAGAAGAAGATGGAACTAAGGAGGTGCCACAGTGAGTAAAGAGAAAGACAACAACCAGTTAGAGGATATACTAAATCCTGAAGAAAACAATGTAGAAAATACAAATAGAATTTCTGATGCTGAAATAGATGAATTTTTAGCAGATGCTGTTGCTGATGAAAAAAATGATACTGAAAATACATCAGATAGCAACTCAGCTAAAAAAGAGAAGAAAGACAGCAAAATAAAGAAATTATTCAAAAGCAGAAAGCTGAGAAAAGGTGGCTTTTCTATTGCATTTACAGCGGTATTTATAGTGGCAATTATTATAATCAATATGATTGCTTCCCTTGTTACTACAAAAATCCCTGCTTTAACCTTTGATTTATCAGCTTCACAAACCTATAATCTTACACAGGATACTATAGATTTTATAGAATCGCTAGATAAAGAAATTACTATTACTGTTTTAGCAAATGAAAACGACTATGTTTCTGCTTCAAAATATTACCTAATGGCTAATACTTTGTTAAAGCAATATAAAAACTTCAACAGTAAAATTACTATTGAATATGTAGATTTAACAGCTAATCCAACATATGTTAACAAATACCCAGATGACACAGTATCAGGTGGTAATTATATTGTTAAATGTGGTGACAAATATCGTATTTTAACAATGGATGACCTATTTGAAACACAGCTATCCAGTGACTACTCTACTTACGAGGTTACAGGCTTAAATGTAGAGCCTGCTGTTACAACTGCTATACTAAATGTAACATCTGAAAATCAGATTAAAGTTCAATTTATTGACGGTTTTGGTAACTATCAGGCAACTGCATTCCAAAATCTTCTAAAGCAAAATAACTATGATGTTGGCAATGTTTCCACTTTAACAGAGGATATAGATAAAAATGCAGATGCAATTATCCTATACACACCAACAGTTGACCTTGACCAAGGTTCTTTAGAGAAAATTAAAACATACTTGAATAACAATGGTGAGTATGGTAAAAACCTTATTTATGTTGCAGCTCCAGAAGCTGTTGACACACCAAACCTTGATGCCCTACTGGAAGAATGGGGTATGAAAATGGGTGAAGGTCTTGTTACTGAAACAGATACTTCAAAGTTGATTTCAAATTCTTATCTATATTCTGTACTTGATTATAACAACACAGATTACACTGATGGACTAAAGGATAACACTCTACCACTTGTTGGTGGATATATTGTTCCTGTAGAAATTACAAACAGCAACACAGCTTCATCTCTATTGGTAACTTCATCAGCTGCAAAGCTATTACCATTTACAGCTGATGAAACATTTGACATTGAAAGTGCTAAGTCTGAACAGTTTAACGCAGCTGCAGTTGGTACAAAAACCTCTGGTGATGATATGAATTCAAGCGTTGTTGCCATTGGTTCTTACCTAATTCCTAACGAAAGTGCATTAGCTATGTCATCTTATAACAATGGTGCTTACCTAATTAATATGATAAACAAGCTAACTGACAACACTGACGAGGGTATTACAATAGACGGTAAAGACCTTACAAATCCATCTTTGGGTATTACAACAGATCAAATTAATCTACTGTCTGCAATGTGTATGGTTATTATCCCTATTATTATCATTATCATAGGAATTGTTATTTGGGTACGCAGGAGGAATAGATAATGGCTGACAATAAAAATAAAAATATAAATAATAATGATGTAGAATTAGAGGACGATGGTTCTCTATTCTACGACAATACAGCTGGTACAATTTTTTCTGCTGATTCAGATGCTGAAACAGGCAGTACAAAATCAGCAAAACAATCAGACAAGAAAAAGCAAAAGCAAGAAAAAGGCGGAAAACCTAAAAATAATAAAAAACCAATTATTATTTTAGTTACTGTTGTTTTAGCAGTTGCAATTTTACTGGGAATTTATTTTGCTGTACAACAGCTAGTTCCAGATTCTGTTGAAGATAACACATCTCCTACCTACCCAACAGATGCTAACGGTGAACAATATGCTACTGACCTTAAAGGCAACAAAATCAACTCTGAGAAAGACCATAAGGGTAATATTTTAGTAGCAGGTATTGAGGAGCTTATATCATATGTTCCAGCAGATATAAAATCTGTAAAGGTAGAAAACGAATATGGTAGCTTTGAAATTCTATCTGAAACACCAACAGAAATAGCAACAGATGCCGAAGGCAAGGAAGAAGTGCTTACAGACGCAACAATATATACTTTGGTAGGCTATGAAGATGCACCTATTGAAACAGGTAAACCTGATGCTGTTGCAAATGACGCTGCTGCTATAAAAACTACTAACATTGTAGATATAACAGGTGCAAATCCTGAGGAGTACGGCTTAACAAAGCCTCGTGCAACTGCTACAGTTGAATTTAATGACGGTGTTAAAAGAGTTATCACCGTTGGTAACAATGCACCAGACGATGTTGGAGCATATATACAGGTTGATGGTGACAAGGCGATTTATCTTGTTGCTGTAGAAGACGTAGATTCTTTCCTATACAAGCTAACTGCTATGTTTGATGTAACTATTACAGATACATTTAGTGGCGAGGGTGACGCTAATCCTACAGAGGTTAAAATAAGTGGTAGCAACTTCCCACAAGAACTTGTATTTGTTCCTAATACAGATAAAACAGTATCTGCTGCATATTATCAAATGACATCACCAACAAAATGGTTTGCAAATGTTTCAAATGCTTCTAATGTTTTAGGGTCATTACGTTCTGTTAGAGCTGAAGAAGCACTAGCATATAAGCCAGACACAGCTACACTAAACAAATATGGTATTGATTTAAATAATCCATACGCAGAAATAAATGCAGTATTCAGCGACACTACTGTTCATTTATATGCTTCTAAACCATCAGATGACGAAACCGCTATGGTTAATGTATATAATCCAAACAGTAAAATTCTTTATTCAATCGGCTCACCAAAGGTTGCTTGGGTAACTACATCATACGAGGATATGGTGTTTGAGCATATTATTAAGTCTGACCTTGGTTCAATAGATACTATTGAGATTACTGCAAACAGCAAATCATACACATTTGATGTTAATACCGAAACAAAGGTTGATGCTGAGGGTAACGAAACCACTACTACAACTGTTAAAAGTGGCAACAAAACATTAGACACCAGCAAGTTTGATGTATTCTTCCAGAATTTAGAATCAGCTACAGTAAACAGTGTAAAGACCGGAAGTGTAAGTGGCACACCTACATTAACAGTAAAGGTTACCTACAACGGTGATAAAACTGCTGATACATTTACATTCTATAAAGGCGATGTAAACAAATATAATTTCTCTGTTGATGGTACAAACATTATGGGTGATGTATTTGCTACATATGTAGATAGAATTATAGAAGATGCACCAAAGGCAGCTAATGGCGAAGATGTTGCTGCAATTTAAGATTTGAATTAAAATAATAGTATAACTTAAAGGCTGATGTAATCCGTAATGGAAAACATCAGCCTTTGGCTTTATCTATATATTTTTTATGTTTACTGTTTATTGAAACTTATACTATTTAGGTAAACCATTAATTGCAAAGTAGATAATCATAGAAATTACATCAATTACAAGAACTGCCGCGGCAATAATTCCAATAATTTTCAAAGCACTTTTAGCTTTTTTCTTATTTTCGTTGGTTAAAACCTTTTCATTAAGTACAGAAACAAAATCTGATTTTGTTTCTGTGGTAATTTGAGGCTCGTCTTCTTTTCCTGTAATAAGATTATCAAGGGACACATTAAACAAGTCGCTGATAGCTATAAGTTTTTCCATATCTGGGGTTGAATCCCCAACCTCCCATTTAGAAATAGTTTGGCGTGATACATTTAATCTATTGGCAAGTTCCTCTTGAGAAAAACCTTTTTGTTTTCTTAGCTGATATAATCTGTTGTTAAAATTCATTTTTCATTCCCTCTTTTGCAATAAACATTTACTAAAATAATTGTAACTATCCCTAATACAGCTGTAGTAATAATACTTGCTTCCAAACCATAGGCACCACCGCTAAGAATATTTTGTTCTACAACAGTAAAATTCATAATGGCATTTGAGTTTTGGTTACCTCCACTAACTGACAAGCCCATAACTCCATTAAGAACAAAGTTCCACACACAATGCAAACCGCTTACAATATAAATATTTGAACGAAGCATATAAAGCAACGAGAAAATAATTGAAACCAAATAAAGGTTTATTACACCAACAACCGCAAATTGTGTGTCTGCCTCTAGAATTGAAGGTAAATGTGGCAAAGCAAAGGCTGTTGAACTTACAAAGATTGCAACAGGTAGAGATGTTTTATTGGAAAGGGATTTTAGAAGAAAGCCTCGACAAATAGTTTCCTCTGCTAAACTTTGGATAATAAATGCTATAAATAAAGCTATTAAATATAAAAAGTCAAAATTTGAAGCAATGCTATTAAAACTTAACACACCTGTTACACAGCACGCAAAAGCTATAGCAGTAAGTAAAAGAAGTGCTATTGCCCCACCAATAATATAATCGTAAACCCTTTTATTAAAGCCAACAGATTTAATACTTCTTTTTTCAATAAACTTACAATAAAGTAATGCTATAAGAAAAAACACTGCAAAACCGTAATTTTTTAACAGCTCTGCAAAATATCCTGTGGGCATAACACCATTTAGTGGGTCATAACCCATTGCAGTTAATATTCCAATAATCAATGCTTCCCCAAGCAGAACAGACATACCATAAATTAAAAAGAAGCCAAGCATCTTTTTTATAACAAATAATATTGTTGGCATTTCTGTTAAATTATTAATTGGGCTAATGTTTCTTATAATTGTTTTGGTCTTCATAAAAATTCTCCTTAAAATTATTTTATCATTTTCACGACAACATAATTGTAAAATACGGAACCAAAAAAGACCACCAATTATCCCTTGCAATCTGTCAACCAACCCTAACATTTCTGTAAAAAGTTGTTGCAAACCGCATAAATATCAGTTTTTTGAAAAATAGTTCAAAATTGAGGTTACATAATATAACGTAATGCTTTTACAAATTTAATCTATTATATAAAAATACTATAATACTAATTTATATTTAATTGTTCTCATTTGTGTTTAGTGTTGCATCTCTTTTTGAAAAGACACAGCCACAATAATTTTGTCTGTATAGATTATATTCCTTGGACAAAACAATAGAACGCTTATATCCATTCTTTTTCTTAAAATCACCAGCAAGGTACCTAACTTGGTATTTATCAGCCAAATTAAGCCCTATGCTATTAATAAGCTGTGCATTTTTTAACGGACTAATTGTAAGGGTAGTTGCAAAATAGTCAAAGTCTTTTTCCTTTGCTAATTTTGCGGTGCTGTCTAAACGCAGGGCAAAGCATTTTTCACATCTTGCACCACCCTCTGGCTGGTTTTCTAAGCCTTTAACGGTGTCAAAAAATACAGTTGGCTGGTAGTCACCCTCTAAAAATGAAACCTTGTATTTAACGGGCATACTTTCTATTAATCGTTTTTGCTCCTCTGCCCTATATCTGTATTCATTGTCTGGGTTTATATTGGGGTTATAATAATAAACAGTTATATTAAAATACTGGGACAAATACTCTATTACATAGCTACTGCAAGGTGCACAACAGCTGTGCAACAGCAGTGTGGGTACATATTCGCTTTTTTCTATGGATAATATCAGCTTATCCATTTCCTTTTGATAATTCACCTTATACATTAGTGTCACCTAATATTAAATCCTGCAATTCTTTACAGCTGTGTGCAATAATTGTTGCCCCTGCTTCTCGCATTTCTGCTTCTCCCCTAAAGCCCCAGCTACAGCCTATAAAAGCAACCTCTCCATTCTTAGCAGTAAGAACATCAACATTGCTATCACCTATATATACAGTTTCTGTTTTATCTGCACCTAACTGTTCTAATAAAGCGTTAACTGACTGTGGATTTGGTTTAATGGGAAAACCATCTTTTTTACCCCAAGCTACATTAAATTTTATATTTGGGAATAAATGATTTAATATTGTTCCAACAAACATATGAGGCTTATTAGAAAGTACAGCTAACTGCACACCTTTACTCTGCAAATTTAACAGCATTTCCTCTCCGTAAGGATATGCACAGGTTTTATCAACAATATGTTGGCTGTAATATTCATCAAAATATTTTTTTATTATATCTACCTTTTGTGGGTCATCGCATCTACTGGCAGTTTTTATTAAATTATATATACCTGAACCCACCATTTGTCTGTAGCTGTCCACAGAATGTTTTTCGTAGCCATTTTCACACAGGGCATAATTTACTGCGTCTGCCAAATCCTCCAATGTGTCAGCTAATGTTCCATCTAAATCAAAAATTGCATACTTGTACATAGCTTTCTCCTAATATCCATAATACTTTTTCATATAATCATCAACATCGTCTAAAGTATCATCATATTTGTTGTTATCGTTTTTATTATAGCTGTCATTATCTTCGTCTGTGTCTGTATCTATATCATCTGTATTGTCTTTTTCTGAAGATAGTTCATCTATTGCCTTTAATCTGCCGTTATACCTTATTAAAAGAGCTAGGGTTAAAACAACAATTAAAATAATAACACCACATATTATGCAATAAAGAATTACGCCATTGTAATAAGGCACTGTGGCGTTATAATCCATTTGGAAATTGCCACCATTTACAGCAAAGGTATAGCTAAGGTCGCTATTTGTTTTGCTTTCTACAGTTGCCTTGGTAGCTTTATCAATTACATTAACACTGCGTACACTTTCATTACATTCACTGCTAATTTTATAATTTATAGGTATATTGGCGTTAATATCTGTAAGCATATGGGATATATTTACTGTGTCGGTAACCTTAATATCTGTAACAACAGATAAATCATTAGTATGACTTGTGGCTGTAAAGCTGTTGCCACTGCCAAATAGTTTTCCAACAGTGTTGTTTAACTGGTCAGCTGTTCCACTTTGAGTTATACGACAAGCCAAGCCCTGTGAGTTAGTTTCCTTTGACACTGCTATTCCCTTACTTGCCAAAAAGCTGTAGGCATAATTTAAGCCCTTTTCCCCTGTATTTCTATCATATACAATATCTACAACACGCTTAAAGTTTTCTTTGCCTAAGGCTATTAGGTTTATATCAATTCCTTTTATACTATACTGCATACCGTCTGGAATTCTTATATTGTAAACTCCGTTTTTGTCAGAAATTTTATAGGTATTACCTGACCATTGACCACTTGTTTGCCATTCGCCATTATTCAGCTCTACACCTTTACCGTGGGTTGTTTCCTTTGGCAAGGTGTAATTATAATTCAAGGTTACATTACCTTTAGAATTTGAAACAAAGCATAGCAGATTTATCTTTTCTTGAAATACCATTTGTTCAGCCAAAGGTGTACTGCCTTGATTTTGGTCACCATAATAAACAGTACCATTAGCACAGCCAAGGAATAATTTTGTAATATCCTGTAGCTTTTCTATTGTAATTTTTTTATATTTTACGGAAAAATCCATATAACCGTCTTTTTCCTGCCAAGTAGCCTGTCCACCTTCTCCAACTCTTGATTTCATAAGATTTTGCAAGTCTTCTCCTAAGTTTTTATACACAGACTTTGGCAAGGATATTGTTAAGGTACGGTCAAAAGTTGTGTTCTTATAATTTATAGTGTCTATTGTAACACTGTTAACACCCTGACCCTTTACTGTGGTAGTGTTAAGGGTAGATGTTTTACTACTAAAGACTTCGTTATTATATTGAACCACATTAGAGGTTGACGCCATTGATAGTTGTACATTTTTTTCGCCTATCTCATACAGATATTCCTCCAACCAATGTATCAATTCCATTCCGTCATAATCTTCTTTATAAAAAGTACCTTTAGCCAAAACATTGTCTGTATAGCCATATGCCACTGCTATTTGTCTGCCTATTATACTTGCAACCTTGGTTTTATACTCGTCTAAAGAGCTAAAAGACATTACAAAAACGCATTGATAAAGGTCGTTTCTGGTTTCTGTACGATAGGTCATATTTTTAGGACAGGATTCCTTTATAATCTCCTCTAACCTGTACTGTTTGTTTAAGTCCTGTGTGAAATATTTATCAAACACAAGGGTAACTACACGCTCACCTACAAAGTCCTCTGTAATTTTCATTAAATTTTCAACCTGAGTATCTGTTTTGATACATCCACTCATAATACAAGCCATAAAAACTGTAATAATCATTACAATTAACAGCTTAAATATCTTTTTAATGCTTTTTTGTTCTCTCAATTTCGTATCTCCTTTTCGGATATGTGCTGATATACTTATATTAAGCACTGATAAAGAATTACCAGCCTTTCTCTTGCTCCAATAATATTGCACGACATTGGGTAGCCTCTGCACCTTCAATTTTCAGTGGCAGGGCTATTAAAGTATATGTGCCATCATTAATTTTTGACAAATTCAAGTTATTTATAAGTAATACATCATTATAAGCTAAAGCCCTGTTTACTTTATTCTCCTCGGCTTCAAATGCTATAGACATATTTTCTGTGCCTATTAACTCAATTCCATAATCCTCCATAACATAAACTGCACTGGAGGTAAGCACACCCTTTTCTCCACCTTTAAACAAGATTTTCTTTTTACAGCGTGGCAAGAGCTTTTCCATATCCTCTCCTGTTAGCACCTGATTAACAGTTACAACTGTACAACCACCAATAAACCTTGACATTGGATAATCTGAAATACACTTACCGTCGTCTACAAAATGATATGGAGTATCTATATGTGTACCGGCGTGACTTGACATTTTTATCTTAGAAAAGTTGCAGTCCTCTCCACAATCAATTCTTGTTTCCCACTGCAAATCAACTACTGGTATAGAATTATTCAAAGGCAAGGTTGTTGCTTCTTTTGTAATATCGTGAACAATCATATAAATCCCCTTACTAACAAAATGTACAGTTGTTATACTGACTTTTATGTACACATTATACCACATTATATAAATCAATAAAAGTTTTTTCAACATTTTTATAGCTTTTTATAGGAATATGGATAAATACGCAAACAAAAGGAGCGTACCACTACGGATACGCCCCAAAAAATTATATATTAAATTTGAGAAACAATATCTGCAACCTGTGACAATGCAGAATCTATTTTGCTTACATCTTTAGCACCAGCCATAGCAATATCTGGCTTACCGCCACCGTTACCACCTGCAAGCTGTGCAACTGCTTTTACAATTTTTCCTGCAACAGCACCATTATCTCTTGCAGATTTACCACAAGCACAAGCAATAGTAGCCTTACCGTCACCAACACTAGCAGCAACAAATACTGCATTTGGTTCTTTGTCTATAATAGATGAACAAATAGAACGTAAAACGTCAGCGTCTGCACCTGCAAGTTTAGTTGTCATTACCTTAAAGCTACCAACTTCAGTTGCATTGTTAAGAACATTATCAATTTCACCTGAAGCCAGCTTATTCTTTAGCTCGTTAATTTCATTATCCTTTGCCTTTAGCACACCTGCAATATGCTTAGCACCGTTAACAAATTCATTTGGATTGTTAATCTTCAAAACATCTGCAGCCTCTGCCACTGCAAGTAATAGTTTATTATATTCCTTTGTAGCATTAGTGCCTGTAACAGCCTCTATTCTTCTTACACCACTGGCAACAGATGTTTCTGATACAATTTTGAACATACCAATTTGACCTGTGTTTGTAATGTGAGTACCACCGCAAAGCTCTGTTGAGAAATCTCCAGCCTTTACAACTCTTACAACATCACCGTATTTTTCACCAAACAATGCCATAGCACCAATTTTCTTAGCTTCTTCTATTGGCATTTCCTTGGTTTCTACTGTAGCAGCCTTTAGTATTTCTGTATTACAAAGGCTTTCAACATCAGCCAATTCACTTGCTGTTAAAGCAGAGAAGTGTGTAAAGTCAAAACGAATTCTGCTATTGTTTACCAGCTGACCTGCCTGCTCGCAATGACTGCCTAGAACCTTACGCAGTGCAGCCTGTAGAATGTGGGCACCTGTATGGTTACGAGCAACATTTATACGGAATTCAGGGTCTACTGAACAATCAATAGTATCACCAACAGAAAGCATACCCTCTGTAATTTCTACAGAATGTACAAAGCAACCTGTCTGGTCTTTTGCTGTATTGTAAACGTCTATTTCGCAGGTATTAGTTTTCATACTACCAACATCGCCAACCTGTCCACCACTTTCAGCATAGAAAGGTGTAGTATCAAGAACAACTGCAACCTTATCTCCTGCTGAAGCGTTTTCTACACGCTGACCCTCTTTAATAATTGTTAAAACCTTACCTGTATCGTTAAGAGTTGTATATCCTGTAAAGTTAGTTTTAGGTAAATCTGTTAAATCTACATTGTCGCTTAGCCAAGCGTCTGCACCAGCATTAGCACGAGCATCTCTTGCTCTTTTCTTTTGCTCTGCCAATAGCTCTTGGTATCTTGTTACATTTACGCCTATATTCTTTTCCGCTAAAATTTCTCTTGTTAAATCTATTGGGAAGCCATAAGTATCATTTAGCTTGAAAGCATCTTCGCCACTAAGCTCTCTAACATCTTGCTTACTGATAATCTCATTTAGAATGTTCATACCAAGGTCAATAGTCTTACTAAATGCCTCTTCTTCCTTTTTAATTACAGCAATAATTAAGTCGTGCTTATCTGCAAGTTCTGGATAAGCGTGTTTACTGCAATTAATAACATCTTCTGCAACCTCATATAAGAATGCCTTATTATAGCCAAGAAGTCTACCGTGTCTTGCAGCACGTCTTAGAAGTCTTCTTAATACATAGCCTTTACCCTCGTTAGATGGCATAACACCATCACTTATCATAAATGTTGTACTACGAATATGGTCAGTAATTACACGCAAAGAAATATCTGACTTTTCATTATCGCCATATTTAACACCTACAATATCAATAACCTTATCCATAATACCCTTAACTGTATCAACTAAGAATAGGTTATCAACACCCTGCATAACACAAGCAAGACGCTCTAATCCCATACCTGTATCTATGTTAGGGTGGTCAAGTGGGGTGTAGTTACCGTTACCGTCGTTATCGAACTGAGTAAACACCAAATTCCAAACCTCAACATATCTGTCACATTCACAGCCTACTGCACAGTCTGGACTTCCACAGCCCTTTTCAGGACCTCTATCAAAATAAATTTCTGAGCAAGGACCACAAGGACCAGAACCATGCTCCCAGAAGTTATCCTCTTTACCTAAATGCACCATATGAGATGGGTCTACACCAATTTCCTTAGTCCAAATCTCATATGCTTCATCATCTTTTTCATAAACAGAAACATACAGCTTTTCCTCTGGAATTTCTAACACCTTTGTGAAAAATTCCCAAGCCCACGCTGTAGCTTCGTGCTTAAAATAATCACCAAACGAGAAATTACCTAGCATCTCAAAGAATGTACCGTGTCTTGCTGTAATACCTACACGCTCTATGTCAGGTGTACGGATACATTTTTGGCAAGTTGTTACACGCTTTTTAGGTGGTGTAATTTCTCCTGTAAAATACTTTTTCATTGGTGCCATACCAGAGTTAATTAACAACAAGCTGTTGTCATCCTTTGGTACCAATGAAAAGCTTGGCAAACGCAAATGCTCTTTACTTTCAAAAAAAGCAAGATATTTTTCTCTTAGCTCGTTTAAGCCTGTCCACTGCATAACAAATTCTCCTTAAAAAATAATTTTAACATATTAACGGTGTATCCACTGTATTTTATATAAACTCAAAAAAGGCTCCTGCCCCATATTTTGGGACAAGAGCCTACACTTCTCCTGTGGTACCACCCAAATTGCGTACATAAACCTTACTAAAAATATGCACACCACTTGATTAGTCGTTAACGCCGACATACGCTATTATTCATCATAACAGTAGCTATGGGGTGGCTTCGACAAATGTATCATAGGTGATTTCAGCATACTCACCCTCTCTGTAATGACCTTAGACATCGTTATTCCCATCATCGCCATAAGATATTCTATTACCACATAATTTTACTATCTATTTTTCCTATTGTCAAGGGCTTTGTAAATGAAATCATTTATAATAACGGAAAAAGTTATTTAGGTTTTATACCAAATTTCAGCTAGTTTTATTTTTTGTAAAAATCTCCTTAACTCCCATAATTAAAAGCAATACCCCAAAGCCTTTTCTTAGCCAACTGTCGGAAATGTTATTAGACAAAATGGAACCAACAACACTTGCACAAACACCTGTTATTGCAAAAGGAATTGCCACCTTCCATTTTATTAAATCTCTTTTGCTGTATAAAATTACAGACAGTATAGCAATAGGTATAAAAAATATTAGATTTATTCCCTGACAGCTTGCTTGAGATAAATCTGTGCATAGAGCTAGGAATATAACTAATATTCCACCGCCACCCATTCCCATAGCACCTAATAGCCCTGCACCAAAAGAAGCTACACTTAATAATAGCCAATTCACGCTGTCACCATCCTAAAGCCTGCCCATAGCATTACAACAGCAAAAATCTTTTTTATTACAACAGGCTTTATTTTTTTCATAAGCATTATACCTACAAACGCACCTATAAGCCCTCCTGGAATATATACAAGTGCTTCTGAAATTTCCACGCTACCTTTTAATATATAGCTTATTCCGCTGGCAATACTCATCGGCAATATTATGGCTATTGATGTAGCGTGGGATTCTTTTATTTCCATTTGCTTTCGTAGCACAGGCACAGCTACCATTCCACCACCTGCTCCAAGCAAGCCATTTAACATTCCTGTTATACCGCCAAATAGTAAGTTTTTGCTTAATTTCATACCTATTAGCACCCCAATAATACTGTTGAGAATTGCAAAATATACACTGTACATTATTATTTTACAGATTTTTATTCTGTTTATACAAAAAAATCTGTCGGCTAAACCAAAAGGTTTAACCGACAGAAAGTTCTAATCTGCTAGATATTCAATTTAATATTAAGCCTTTTCAACAGTTATCTCATTAGTTGTTTTGTCAAATGAGAATGTGTAAGTACCGCCTGTTGCAACTAGAGTTACTGGTGTTGTGTAGTTACCATATAGCTTCTTTGTACCAGCATCAGCAATCTTTACGCCTGATGTTAATGCCTGACCGTAGTTATACACCTTAAATGAGTATGTACCATCTGTTAGTGTCATAGTAGCTGTTGCTACATCGTTACTACCGCCATTGTCATCAAGAACAAGGTTAATATCACCAGATAGGTGTACATCGTCAATAGCTTCATCCTTTACAGGAGAGTAATTAATTCTTAGCTGATTTTTTGATGTATCAAGAGTAAATGTATAGTTACCACCTGTTGCAACTAGAGTAACAGATGAATTATATGTACTCTTGAATGAAAGTGAGCCATCTGTTTTATCGTTTACAGTTTTACCATAACCAAAAGCAACCTTGTTTATTGATAGCTTGAACTTGTATGTACCAGCCTCTAGGTATGTTGTACCAATAGCAAGAGTTCTGCCCTCTACAGGTGAAAGAATTGTGTTTATGTCACCTGTTAGGTAGTTAACAGGAAGTTTACTGTCATGCTTAATAACAAGTGTGTTTTTATCTACATTTACCTGGAATGTATAAACACCGCCTGTTGCATTTAATGTCACAAAGCTATTATATGTAGCCTTAAATGTCAAACCATTTGATGTGTTGTTAACAGTTTTACCGTAGCCTAAAATTGTACCATAGTTGTTTAGCTTTATCTTATAAGTACCAGCCTGTAGAGCAATTTTACCACTAACCTTGTTTGTACCACAAGCTGTTAGCTTTAGATTAAAGCTACCTGTTACATAATAGCCATCTGTCTTATCAGATACTGTTGGGTCTTCAGGTGAATTTGTAGGAGTCTGTGTTGGTGCTGCAGTTGGAGCCTGTGTTGGTGCTGCTGTTGGAGCCTGTGTTGGTGCTTCTGTTGGAGCTGGTGTTGGTGCCTGTGTTGGTGCTTCTGTTGGAGCCTCTGTTGGAACCTCAATAGTTGACCAAGTACCATTACCATTATCCCAATCTGATGATGTTAGTGTGAAGCAGTTACCAGCTATTGTTAGGTCTGCTGTTTGGTTCCACTTAACACCTGGGTTCCAGTTGTTATCTGCTACTGCTGGGTTCATTCTTACGAAAATTACGCTCTTGGAATCACCAGCTGGAATTTCACAAGAATATTTACCATC
>JAXKHT010000101.1:0-10772 GCA_036549705.1 Acutalibacteraceae bacterium
ACCTCCACCTTGGCAAGGTGGCGCTCTACCAGATGAGCTACATCCGCATATTGGTGCCTTCGGACGGAATCGAACCATCGACACGAGGATTTTCAGTCCTCTGCTCTACCGACTGAGCTACAAAGGCAAAATTGGCGACCCGGAACGGGCTCGAACCGACGACCTCTAGCGTGACAGGCTAGCGTTCTAACCAACTGAACTACCGGGCCAATTTTGGTGGGAACAACAGGGCTCGAACCTGTGACCCTCTGCTTGTAAGGCAGATGCTCTCCCAGCTGAGCTATGCTCCCACAACTGGAATTTCGCTTGATTTCGTGTCCGTTTTTCGTTTCCTCATCAGCGACAGGTATTATAATACACTATAACTGATTAAAAGTCAACACTTTTTTTTGAATTTTTTTAAGATTTTTTCGAAAAACCTTAAAAGCCCCATTCTAAAGCCATTTATTTAACCAATTTTTTCAATCTTCATTAACCAATATTAAAAAAATATGGGTTAATGAAGATTATTTTTCATATAGTGTGATTTGATTTTTCTTAATTTTAAATAAAAAATTAAAAAATTTTATAGCTTTTTATTTTCTTGAAGCTATTAATCCCTCAATATCCTCTGCTGAGAATACATACTTTTTATTACAATAGTGACACACTGCCTCTACCTTTTTATCTTCATCTAACAAACTTCTAAGCTCGTCATCTTGAAGAGTAGAAAAACTCTGCATAACCCTGTCTTTACTACAGGTGCAATAATAATGCACAGGCATTTCGTCTAACACCTCTACATTAAATCCCTCTAGTGCAAGTTTACACATCTCTACAGGCTCTATTCCCTTGGCTAACATTGTTGTTACAGAGTCCAGCTTTGCAACGTTTTCTTCAAGCTTTGTTATAGCTTCTTCAGTTGCACCAGGAAGAAGCTGTATAAGCATACCCCCTGCAAGTAACAATCCACCATCGTTTTTGTCTACTAAAACACCCAAGGCACAAACAGTTGGAATTTGCTCACTGTTGGCATAATAGGATGTTATATCCTCTGCAATTTCTCCGCTTACCAGCTCTACAACACCGTTGTAAGGTTCACCTGTGCCATAGTCACGGACAACATATAAATATCCGTCTTTTCCAACAGCTGTACCTACATTTAGTTTACCGTTGTCATAATACTCTGTACGGCAACCAGGGTTCTCTACAAAACCACGAACATTACCTTGGCTGGTTGCTGACGCCACAACAGCTCCTAAAGGACCATTACCCTTTATTCTTAATGTAAGAGCCGCAGTTTTCTGCTTTAGCTGTGCCCCCATTAACGAGGCTGCTGTTAAAAGTCTGCCCATTGCCGCAGTTGCAACAGGTGATAGCTTGTGTAATTGCTGTGCAGTAGCAACTATTTCTGTACTGTCAACAGCACTTGCCATTATACTGCCATCACTTGTTATACATCTAATAATTTTATCCATAAATTTATCTATTCCTTAGTTTTATATTTTCTTAGCTATATAAATATTACGCTGACTGTCTGGTTTTGGTTCTTCAAATGTCATTTCTCCAAACACATCTAACAGCTTAAATCCAGCTGTTTCTAGCATTTTGCATATTTCTTCGTGGGTATATGCACGTTCCGTAAAATTTTCGCTGTAGCGTCTGTACATTCCATCTAAATTCTCAAAAAAGTCTAAAGATATTTCTACAGACCGTTGGTCCTCTAAAAGAGTATTTTGCCACACGCAAAAAACCTGCTCTGTGTCATATACAAAAGTATTGTCAGCAAGTACCTGCTTATGCTTATACAGGGTATTTACATCAAAAATAAACAAAGCATTTGGATTCATAAAAAAAGATACCTTTGAAAAAGCCTTTTGGACATCATTAATGTTCGTGATATGGTTAATGCTGTCCAGTGTACAAATGCAGGTATCAATAGTACCGTACAGGTCTAGATTTTGCATTTTTTGACATAGAAACAGCATACCACTTATTTCACTATCAAGAGCCTTTTCTTGAGCCACAGACAGCATTTCTGGAGAGGCATCTATACCATATATGTCTACACCCATTTTTTTAAGCATAACCGTTAAAGAACCTGTTCCGCAAGCAAGGTCAAGGGTTATACCCATAGAATGATTATACTTTTCTGCTAGTTTTAATATATATTCTGCATATTGTTTATAATCAACATTATTGGTTAGATTATCATAATAATCTGCAAAATAGGAATAACTTAACATTAATTTGTTTCCTCATCTGAAAAATTCATTCTGTCAAATACCATTTTGTAGCCGTCACAGCCATAAATTAGAGAACGGTTTACACGGCTAATTGTAGCTGTACTGGCACCTGTTTCCTCTACAATAGCACTATATACCTTTTTCTGTGTTAACATTCTTGCAACAACCAAACGCTGTGACATTGCCTTTAATTCTGGTACTGTACACAAGTCCTCAAAAAAGCTGTAGCACTCCTCTACTGTTTTTAGATTTAGAATAGCCTCAAATAATAAATCAGTACTTTTATCCTGTAGTTTAGAATTCATTTTTTAGTTCTCCTTTAATAATATATTTAAATTAATAATTTACAAATTACTTTCAAATTCGCTTCTTAGCATAGAAAAATATAATCTTCCAACATATTCTCCGTCCATATAAAAGAAATCTCTTAAAGTTCCTTCATAAGTAAAACCGCACTTTTCAATAACACGCTTTGACGGTTTATTTATGGTTTTGGTACATATTTGAACCTTATGAAGATTCATATTATTAAAACCATAGGCAACAACAGCCTTTGTTGCTTCGGTGGCAAAACCCTTGCACTGAAATTCTGTGCCAATACAATATTCAATTTCTGCAAAATGGTTTTTACTATCCACAAGAAAATAGGCTATCTGCCCTATGCACTTTAGGGTGCTTTTCTCAATAACAGCCCAACGATAATAATCTTTATTTTCGTAAGAGCCTATATATTTGTCTAGTAATCCCTTTACAGCTTCCTTTGTAGTGTACACAGGTTCAGAATATAATGACTGTATTTTTTCATCTGCAACCCAATATTTCAGCATATCTTCATCATCTGTGTACTTAAAGCGACGAAGCATTAACCTTTCTGTTTCTATAGTATTTGTACCAATATGTGTAAGCATATTATCCCTCTAAACTTTAATTTTTTAGGCAATATCATAATACACTGACTACGATTATAGATATAACCTATTACATCAACTTTTCATAAACCATTTTATAGGTTTAAGCATTTTATATAAAAATTGATATAAACCAAGGATTATCTCCTTATAAAAATTCTAACACAATATTTTAAATTAGTAAAGTGCTTTCGTGCAATAAATCGCTAATGCCTTATAAAATTACAATAAAAAATAGGCATTACCCTACAATTAATGTAAAATATTACCTATATTTCTATTTATTTTATATTTCATAAAAAATTTTAAGGCACAGCATTTATTTTTTGCTGTGCCTTAAAATAAATTTTATCCAATTACAGTTGTAGCTATTTTAATAGCAAACAATGCAGTTACTACCCACATAATAGGATGAATCTCTTTAATTTTACCTGTACATAACTTTAATACAACCCAGAAAAGAATTCCATACATAATTCCAGTAGCAATAGAGTAAGTAAATGGCATAAAAATTAAAGCTACAAATCCACCTACAACATCTGCAATGTCACCCTCGAACTTCATTTTCTTAACAGACTTCATCATCAGCAATCCTACAAATACCAGTGCAGGACAAGTAGCAAAGGAAGGGATTGATAAGAAAATTGGTGAGAAAAACAACGCCAACACAAACATACCTGCTGCTGAAATAGCTGTAAGTCCTGTACGACCACCAACAGCCACACCCGCTGTTGACTCTACATAACTTGTAACTGTAGATGTACCTAACACTGAACCAGCAATAGTACCAACAGCATCGCAAGTTAACGCACGACCAACCCTAGGCAAATTGCCGTTCTTATCCAACAAATCCGCCTGGTCTGCAACTCCTACCAATGTACCTACAGTATCGAATAAATCAACAAATAAAAATGCAAATACCACTGCAACAAAAGATGCTAAATCTTTTGCTATAAATTCAAAGTTGAATTGAAAAAATGTAGGCTCCAATGATGGAGGGATAAAGCTCTCTAAAGATAGTGATGGAATTAAAGAGTAAACCCCTGCCTGTACATCTACTTGATACCAACCAATAAGCTCGGCACCAATACCTAAAATCCAAGTAATTAATATTCCCCACAATATAGCACCTTTAACATTAAAATACCACATTGTAGATATAGCTAACAAACCAACTATAGCTAATACAAACTGAGGCGAAGATATATCTCCCTCTGCAATTAAGGTTGAAGGGTCAGCTATAACTATGCCTGCTCCCTTTAAACCAACTATAGCTATAAACAAGCCTATACCAGCGGATATAGCATATTTTAGATTTTCTGGGATACTGTTAACTAAAGTTTCTCTAAATTTGAATAGAGATAACACTATAAACACAATACCCTCTATAAGTATAGCAGTTAAAGCCACTTTCCAAGAGTCTGTTATACCCATTTCTGTTAGCATAGGACAAACTGTATATGCAAAATAAGCATTTAGCCCCATACCAGAAGCAAGCACCACAGGATAATTAGCCAAAAAGCCCATAAGCAATGTTGCAAAGGCAGCAGACACCGCTGTTGCGGTAAACACTGCACCTGAGTCCATACCTGCATCTGCAAGCATAGTTGGATTTACTGCAAGTATATACGCCATAGCAAGAAATGTTGTAATACCTGCTAACACTTCGGTTTTAACGTCTGTGTTATGCTCTTTAAGTTTAAATAATTTTTCTAATTTCTCCATTTTTTCCTCCGTTAATATGCAATAATATATATTATAGTCACTTTATAGTTAAACTACATACAAATTATAAAACATTTTAAATACAACTGCAACAATTTTATAAAATTTATTAACATAATGTTAACATTTTTTCTAAGATATGTGCTATTATATACCTATGTTGTATTCCACATTTTGAATTAACATTATTTATTTTTATTTGTTAAAACTGACAATACGTTAAATATAATTAATTAAACAATAGGAGGTATTTATTATGGCAAGATTTACATTACCAAGAGATTTATATCATGGCAAAGGTGCGTTGGCAGAGCTAAAAAACCTTAAAGGTTCAAAAGCTATTATTGTAGTTGGCGGTGGCTCTATGAAGAGATTTGGCTTTTTACAAAAAGCTGTAGATTATCTTGAGGACGCAGGTATGAAGGTAGAGCTTTTTGAAAACGTTGAGCCTGACCCATCTGTAGAAACAGTTATGAAGGGTGCCGAAGCTATGAGAAACTTCCAGCCAGATTGGATTGTAGCCATGGGTGGTGGTAGTCCAATAGACGCAGCCAAGGCTATGTGGGCTTTCTATGAATATCCAGATGTTACTTTTGAACAGCTTATTCAACCATTCAGCTTCCCTACATTAAGAACAAAAGCTAAATTCTGTGCTATTCCATCTACTTCCGGTACAGCAACAGAGGTTACAGCTTTCTCTGTTATTACAGATTATTCAAAGGGCGTTAAATATCCACTGGCTGACTTTAACATAACACCTGATGTTGCTATTGTAGACCCTGATTTAGCTGAAACAATGCCACAAAAGCTTACAGCACATACAGGTATGGACGCTATGACACACGCTATTGAAGCATATGTTTCAACATTACATTGCGACTATACAGACCCACTTGCATTACACGCTATAAAAATGATTCATCGTGATTTAAAGAACTCCTATGACGGAGATATGCAAGCAAGAGCAAATATGCACAATGCTCAATGTTTAGCAGGTATGGCATTTACAAATGCGTTGCTTGGTATAGTTCACTCTATGGCACATAAAACCGGTGCAGCTTTCACAGGTGGTCATATTGTACACGGCTGTGCTAATGCTATGTACTTACCAAAGGTTATTAAATATAATTCTAAAAACCCTGAAGCAGCTGAAAGATATGCAGAAATTGCAAAATTCATCGGCTTAACTGGTGATTCTACAGTTGCATTAGTAGATGCACTTATCGCCGAGTTAAACGCTATGAATATATCTTTGAACATACCTTCTTGTATTAAAGATTATGAGGGTGGCATTATAGACGAAAAAGAATTTAACGACAAATTAAGCAACATTGCTGAGTTAGCTATTGGCGATGCTTGTACAGGCTCTAACCCTCGTATTCCAACACAGGAAGAAATGGAAAAGCTATTACTTGCTTGTTACTATGACAACGAGATTGATTTTTAATAAACATCAAAAATATATACATATATGATAATTAATAAATAAAATCACTTATATTTACAGCTTGTATTTTAATATATAGATTATACATCCTTTAGTGATTCTGCATTGGGACACCGTCTAACAACCCTATTATAGACGGTGTCCTTTTGTTGTATAGAAAATTTATGTTGGGAATAATTGATACCTCTATAACTGATTGTTTGAAAGCAAGTAAATGGTTTGCGTTGTAGTTTTCCAATATACGCAAAAAGCCCCTAAGAGTTTTGACTCTCTTAGGGGCTAGTTGAATGTTATCTATTAGTTCACTCGTATATACCTTTGATTTCTGCTGTTTGGCTTCTCAGGTAAAGTCATTTCAATAAATCCACCTTTAATAGCTGGCAAAAGATAGTTTTCTCTAAAACTTGAGCGTGACTTTAGATTTAACAGTTCCATAAGCTCTTTTGATGTATACGCAACACCATATTTCATCATACCAACAAGTTTTCTAGTGTAAGCTGAATAATCAATATCCACAGACTTAACCTGTTCCAAAAGCTCGTCAAGAACCTTATCAATTTGTTCCAGTATAAATTCTATAAAAAAATTTGAATCACCATTTATATGACACTTTGCAATAGCTTCATAGTAGTCGTCTTGAAACTTTTCAATCTGACTTTCTATTGGTATATACTCAAATATAGGTTTCCACTTGTATAACAAAGCTGTGTGCCAAAGTCTTGCCATTCTTCCGTTACCATCAGAAAATGGGTGTATAAACACAAACTCGTAATGAAAAACAGCTGACATAATAAGTGGATGAACTTCATCTCTTTTGTCATTCATAAAAGAGAAAAGCTGTTCCATAAGCTGTGGTACTAACCTTGCAGGAGGAGCCATAAAAATACATTTATCTCCGCTAAATACACCTTCCTCTCCCCTTCTAAATTCTCCAGACTCATCTACTAAATACTTTGTCATAATCGAATGTAATTTTTTAAGGTTAGATAAATCAAAAGGATTAATTTTATTTATCATTTTATAGGCTTCATATGCATTTTTAACCTCTTGTATTTCTTTTTGTTCACCAAGAACTACCTTATTGTTAATTACATCTTTAACTTGACCTAAAGACAAGGAATTAGCTTCAATAGCAAGTGACGAATGAATAGAACGGATTTTATTATTCTTTCTTAGATGAGGTCTTGCTTCCAGTGAACCATTATAAGTAAGACGGCTTACTTTATCGCTTATTTCACTTACCAAAGAAAGCATTTTGTTAGAAATAGTATATGGTGGTGTATACTTATCCATAGCTACCTCCTCACATTATCTTGTATGTTATCTTGACCGTTTTCTTGTTTTATTATACAGTACATTTCATTATATCGTCAATATTATTTCAAAAAAGGTTCAGAAGATGTATCTTCCGAACCTTTTTTCAAGCCTTACAGCTTACTTAAATCTAACATAGAAAATTCTGTTTTCGGGAATATAACCTGCACTTGTAAGTGTAGCAATACTTTCGGTATTACCATACCAACAGCCTGCAACAGGTATAAAGCCCTGTTCTAAGGCAATTTTGCCAAGGTTAATTAAAATGCTTCTACCTACACCTTTTCTTCTGTGTTCAGGCAAAACATAATTGCCAATATCAACATTCTTTTTGTTATAACCCATTGAACATATTCCACCATAGCCCAGAATTTCTTCACCAGCTTTTATTACATAGAATTGGTTGTTATGGTCATCAAACATACCGTCCCACTGTTGTTCTGTAAGGGAATTCATCTGGACAAAATCAGTTACTCTTGAAACAGTATTTCTGCCAAATTCAGCTTCTCTGCTAGGCTCACCGTAAACGAAATTAAACGCCTGCATATCAAAGCCAGTTTTCAACGCGTTCATTTTTTCAAATGACAAGCTAATCAAATGGAAATCGTTACTTGTTACAAGTACAGCTTCAATATCAAATTCCTCCATTAGCAACTGGAACACATTTTTTGACAGATTACGGTATTTAGAAATTATGTAAAAGGTACGAAACATTTTGCCGTTATCCCAAGAGTTACCAAGAGAGAAAAATCCGATTGTTACATCGTTATGTTCAATGATGTATGGATCTCCTTCAAAAATAATATTGCTATGAAAGCCATCGTTTTTGTACCCTAACTCACAGAAATATTGGTCGATTAAATTTTGAATGTCTATCCACTGTACTTTTTTAGATGTAATATTCATTATATAACCTCCTTTTGTATATACCTCTAATTTACTATCTATTTTTCTACAATTATAGCATTTCAACTTCCCCTTGTCTATCACTAAAGCTAATAGACAAAACAGATAATTTTATAATTTTTTATCATAACAATTATTTTATAATAAATAACCCTTTCATTTTGGTTATATTTTTCAATAACTTGAAAAATTTACTACATTGTGATATTATTTTAGTGATATTATATAATCACAGTAATAATATCCCTATAGCGTATTGGATTATTTATATTAATATTATTATATAAAAGGAGCAAAGGTTATGAAAAGAGTTTTTACCACAATTTTAGTTGCAATGATTATTGCAACATCACTGACGGCATGCAGAACGGAAAACGCATCACAAACCAACCAACCAACTGAATCCACCACGGAAGTTACAACAGAAACTGCCACAGAAGCTAAGACAGAAGTCTCCACAGAGATAAAGTCAGAAAAACCGAATAATTTACCAACCTCCATTGATTTACGAAATTACAAAGGTAAAAATTATGTTACACCTACAAAAACCCAGCTTTTTGGTGACTGCTGGACATTCGCTACAATATCTGCCGTTGAATCAGCATATCTATTAACAAATGATTTAGGTGTTCCTGCCGGAGAAGTGAATGATAATGTTGATTTTTCCGAGAAGTATATAGCTTGGTATGCCTATCAAAGCATTACAAAGGACGATGTAACTACTGGTAAAATTCGCAGTTCTCAGATTGGTGAAGGTTACGACCTCAGCGAAATGATAAGTGAAGATAGTAACATTGTGTATTCTTTGGGTGGTTCCACAGGCGGTGCTAGATTATTCTCATCAGGATTTTCTCCAGTTGAGGAAAAAGTTAGTGTTAACTCGGAATACCCCTATGCATACTGTGGTAGATATTGTCAGGTTATTGATGGTGAAAGGCAAATCTCTCCTGATGACGATTGGTCTATTCCACTAACCTCTCAATATCGCAACCCTGAATCTAAAGCGATTTTCAGAAGTAGCTATTTGTTGCCTGCACCTTCTTTAACAGATGAAAACGGAGAATATAAATTTAACCAGGAGGGAGTTACAGCTATTAAAACCGAGTTAGCAAATGGACATGGTGTTTTCTGCTGCATATTTTACGGTGATAATATTAATTACGAACACTGGGCAGCCTATAACAATTATGAAAGTGAAGCAAATCACGCAGTAGCTATTATAGGCTATGACGACAATTTCCCAAAAGAAAATTTTGCACAAGTTGATATATCTAGCAAAATATACGAAAACAGTATACCACCTGCCAACGGTGCTTTTATCGTTAAAGATAGTACCGGAGAATTAGGAATAGATGATAGTGGTTGCTATTATATCTCTTACTATGACCACGCCATTACAGACGCAATAAGCTTTGCATTCGACAAAACAGACTCTGCTGTATGCAAAAATCCAAACTACGACCAATATGATATGCTAATGGGAACTACATATAAAAACCTGGATTATGATTCTAAAACAAAAATGGCAAATGTATTTGATACCCAAGAAAACGAATCTCTTTACCAAATTGGGTACACAACAGCAACACCAAACACTACAGTGCATTATGAAATTTATAAAGACATCAAAGATGATAACCCTGAATCTGGAACATTGTTAGAAAAAGGCGATACCACCCACCAATGGAGCGGTTTACACCGAATTGACCTAAAAGATAAGCACAAACTTCAAAAAGGTGAAAAATATTCTGTTGTTCTTACTATGGAATATATAGACGAAAATGGCAAGTCTAAATACACAGAGATTTTTTCCTGTGGTGCAAATATTCCATTTATAGAAGCAAAAATGGTTGCCCCCATAAACGGAATAATAAACAAGGGAGAAAGTTATATTTTCACAGGCGGAAAATGGAATGATATGACTGATAGAAAAGACACTCTTTTAAAACAAGCATACAATGAAATTGTCAAAGACCCACTTGTACCCGAAACATTCAAGCCACACAGTATAGACGATGTCGACATTGATAACTATCCAATAAAGGCAATTTTAATTCCTGAAAAATAATACATATTTTATGTTTAGTGCAACTCTGTTATGGGTTGCACTTTTCTTTACATATTAAATACTAGAAATATACTATTCCTAATACTAATGCTAATTTTCAATGTTGCTAAACCAACTATGAACCACTGGATTTTTTCCAGTCTCTATAATAAATGTTGGGGTAAAGAAAAATAGAGCCT
>JAXKHT010000102.1:0-4466 GCA_036549705.1 Acutalibacteraceae bacterium
CCCTTTACACCCAGTAAATCCGGACAACGCTTGCCACCTACGTATTACCGCGGCTGCTGGCACGTAGTTAGCCGTGGCTTTCTCACAAGGTACCGTCACTGTCTTCTTCCCTTGCGACAACAGTTTACAACCCGAAGGCCGTCATCCTGCACGCGGCGTTGCTGCGTCAGGGTTTCCCCCATTGCGCAATATCCCCCACTGCTGCCTCCCGTAGGAGTCTGGGCCGTGTCTCAGTCCCAATGTGGCCGTTCAACCTCTCAGTCCGGCTACTGATCGTCGCCATGGTAGGCCGTTACCCCACCATCTAGCTAATCAGACGCGAGTCCATCTCTCAGCGGATTGCTCCTTTCATTACAAAACCATGCGATTTCGCAATAATATGCGGTATTAGCGTTCTTTTCAGAACGTTATCCCCCTCTGAGAGGCAGGTTACTCACGCGTTACTCACCCGTCCGCCACTAAGATTAAAAAGCAAGCTCCTTAATCTCCGTTCGACTTGCATGTGTTAGGCATGCCGCCAGCGTTCATCCTGAGCCAGGATCAAACTCTCTAAAATAATTGTATCTAAAGCCTTTCGGCTTAAAATCATCTTAAAGCTTGATGCTCTCAAGTTTCGCTTAAAGCGTTTTGACATTTGTAGTGTTGTCTTCACTTCTGTAAACCTTTGAGTTAATCTCAAAGTAATTACGGGTTGTTTTCTCGTTGCGTTGTTTAATTTTCAAGGTCCTGTGCTGATTTATTTGCTTTTCTGTAGCTCATTCATCAGCCTATTTATCTTATCACATCTTTCAGCCTTTGTCAACACTTTTTTTGATTTTTTTTCATTTTCTTTTATAACTCAAATTGAAATCTCACTTTATTTAATGAAATACTCAATTTTTACCGTTATTTTAAATAAAACTCAAAATAATTTTTATTAAGTTTGACTGCTCTCATGTGACAGCTTGATTATTATATCAAACCAATATTCATTTGTCAACAATTATTTTAATTTTTTTACATACTTTGCTTAATTATTAAAATAATACAATATATATATTCATTTTTTAGGTGGAAGTGATTGTTTTGAAAAAACGCTACTATATTATACGGATATTTTTACTGATTACCACTGCTATTTTAATATTAACATTATCATTATTTTCGGCTATGTCATTATCTAGGGTAGGTTCACAGGGAGAAGAAGTTAAGCAAATACAAACACGATTAAAGGAATTAGGGTATTTTAACGAGAAAATTGACGGCATTTATGGAACTAAAACTGAAAATGCTGTTATTAAATTTCAAAAGGATAATAACTTAACGCCAGACGGGATTGTTGGTACAAAAACCTTAGAAAAATTAAATATAAAAAACAGTTCTGTTCCAAATACCTTTACAGAGTCTGAAATAAGCTTACTGGCACGAATAATATCTGCTGAATCTCGTGGAGAACCATATGAGGGTCAGGTTGCTGTTGGGGCTGTTATATTAAACAGAATTGACCATCCATCTTTCCCTAATACTCTTGCAGGGGTAATTTATCAGCCATCTGCTTTTACCTGTGTTACAGACGGTCAAATTAATGAAAATGTTGCAGATTCCGCTGTATCTGCCGCACAGGACGCCCTTAACGGTTGGGACCCTACTGGTGGAGCAATTTACTATTATAATCCTGCCAAAACAACAAATAAATGGATTTATTCCAAAACGGTAATTACTACTATTGGTAAACATAAATTTTGTGTATAAATACCAATATTATAGACTGATACTTGCAATTACATCTCTTAAACTATATAATATAATAAAATAAATTTAAGGAGATGTATACATAATGAATAATCAAAATGACACTGCCGACCAGGTATTGCGACTGCAAAACATTGCATATGTAAAGCAGTTTATGCAGAAAACCTCTGTAAAGCTTTTAGCTCTTGTTGGGTTTATTCAAGCAATAATGGTTGGTTATATGCTATTTTCAGTTAGAGATGTGTTTGTAAAAATGGTTGAATTTGCTGCAGCACTTTCCCCAGAATTTTCTGCTGGTAGTGAAGATGCAATAACTCAATTTGACTTAATGACAGGTGCTTTAAGCACAGTTATTAACACATCTAGCATTATAGCTATAGTATTTTCACTTATTTTACCTGTTACTTTGCTGATAATTATAATTCGTTCTGCAAGTGACAATCCATCTGTAGTACCATCTGGTGCTGTTAAATTTTTACAGGTTATTGCTGCAATTCAGTTTGTATTTGTTATAGCAGGAAGTGCCTTATCATTAATAGGTTCTGTTGTTACTCTTGTAAATAGCGGAAATGTTGACACAAGTAGTGTTACATCTGGTATTACTACTACCACTTCAAGCTCTCCAAATATTATTGGATTTATTCTTTCTATAGTAGTTGTATTTTTGAACTGCCTTTATTATTATTTCCAGCTAAAATTTTTAGGTTCTATTTATGTATCTTCAAAGGGTAATGTGTTAATACATAATGGTGCAAAGGGCTTTGGTACTTATTCTGTAATTCTTGCAGTATTTATTGGTTTAATAACTATTGCATCTACAATTTCAATAATAGTATTTAACTCACTTATAAATTCAGATACATTAATGTCTGAAAATTCACTTGAGGCACTTTTGATTAATTCTATTGATATGATAATGCCAATTATGGTAGTTATGCTAATTGGATATGTTTTAGCTTTTGTATACCAAATTTTATTAGCTGTAGTTGCTTTTGCTTTCAAAAATACTGTAAGCGAGGCTATTAAGGCTTCTTATTCTTCTGCACAGGGCGTTAACCCATATAACAGAGCCGGTGCTACTGGTAACAGTCCATTTAGAACATTTGGTGGAGATGGCTCTTATAGCAACTATAATTATAATGCTTCTAATAATATGAGCCAAGCAAGTAGACAAATTGGTGCAAAAGGTGACACTCCTGTTACAATAACAAAAAATTCTCCTGTACAGGAAGATAACAACTCCGAAAAAAGTATTAATCTTAATAAGGTTGATAATAACCAGCCTGTTGAGCCTGTTCAACCTAGCCAAGGCTTCTATAACAACCAACCTGCTGAGCCTGTTCAACCTAGTCAAGGTTTCTACAATAATCAGCCTGCTGAACCTGTTCAACCTAGCCAAGACTTCTACAACAACCAGCCTGTTGAACCTGTTCAACCTAGTCAAGGCTTCTATAACAATCAGCCTGCTGAACCTGTTCAACCTAGTCAAGGTTTCTATAACAACCAACCTGTTGAACCTGTTCAACCTAGTCAAGGTTTCTATAACAACCAACCTGTTGAGCCTGTTCAACCTAGCCAAGGCTTCTACAACAACCAGCCTGTTGAACCTGTTCAGCCTAGCCAAGGCTTCTACAATAATCAGCCTGCTGAACCTGTTCAACCTAGCCAAGGCTTCTACAATAAACAGGTAACCGAGCCTGTTGAGTCTAATCAAGGTTTCTACAACAAACAGGTAACCGAGCCTGTTGAGTCTAATCAAGGCTTCTACAACAAACAGGTAGCTGAACCTGTTCAATCAAATCAAGGTTTCTATAATAGACAATCAAATAATACTCCTGATTACAGCGATTATTATAATCAAAACACTGATTTGAACAAAGAACCTGCTACAACTGCAAGTAGTAACGATTCATTCTATAGTAACGGTGACGATTATAATTATTAATATAATTTTTAACACACCATATTAATTAACAATTTATTCAAAAATATTAAAATAAAAATAGGTTTGCTGTTGCAAACCTATTTTTTCTATATTATAATAATTATATTAATGTTTGGAGGTATGCACCTTGAATAATTTATTTGGTAGAAATGATAAAAATAAAGAATCAAAAGAATTATATAACTTCCATTTTGGTGGTAAGGTTAAGCAATCTGCTAACACCGAAATTGATAATAATTCTATTAGTAAAGAAATAAGAGCCAAGGTAATTGATGAGTTAAACAATCAGTGTCCACCTATTGTTCTTACTTTTTCACAAGAAGAAAAAGATGCAATTATTAAGGCACAGCTAATAGAGGCTGAAAGAGTAAAAAATGAGAAAATAGAGTTATTTAAGAAAGAATTTAACGAGAAAATTCAGAAAGAACACGAAGAAGAAATTCAAAGAGTAAAAGACGAAGAAATTCAGAAAGCTGAAAGAGCAATAAACGAGAAAATTGCTATTCTAAGAAAAGAATTTGAAGAAAAAATAAATCAGCAAGAAGCTGAAGAAAAGCAAAAGCTGGAAGAAGAAATTAAAAAAGCTGAACAGCTAAAGAACGAGAGAATAGCATTATTCCAAAAAGAGCTTCAAGAAAAATTAGAGAAACAGGAAGATGAAGAAAGACAAAAGCTGGAGGAACAGTTCCAAAAACAAGCAATAGCAGAGAAACAAATGCTGGAAGAACAGTTCCAAAAACAAGCAATAGCAGAGAAACAAATGCTAGAGGAACAGCTACAAAAACAAGCA
>JAXKHT010000103.1:0-3657 GCA_036549705.1 Acutalibacteraceae bacterium
CCACCAGAAAGAGCCTTTGGTTTACGGTCAAGTAGATGGTCAATATCTAGAATTCTAGCAGCCTCTTCAACTCTTCTACGAATTTCTTCCTTTGGAGTTTTTCTTAGTTTTAGACCAAATGCCATATTGTCATAAACAGACATATGTGGATACAAAGCATAGTTCTGGAATACCATAGCAATATCTCTGTCCTTTGGTGCTACGTCGTTAGCAACCATATCACCAATAGTAAGAGTACCCTTACTGATGTCCTCCAAACCTGCAATCATTCTTAAAGTTGTAGACTTACCACAACCTGATGGACCTACAAGAATAATAAATTCTTTGTCTTCAATTTCAAGATTAACGTCTGATACAGCTTCTACACCGCCATCGTAAATCTTATAAATGTGTTCAAGCTTTACACTAGCCATTGTTATAAACCTCCTAAATCTCCTTACAAGTAAGAGTAAGGTATATTGTTTCGGTAAATACTATACCACTTTTTCAAGAATATTTCTAGTAGATTTTTTACTAAATATTTTAGTATAGTTTTTACACATCTAGCAGTATGCAAAAATTCAGGTGAAAATTTAGTGCATTTCGTCTATAAATATAGCGTTAATGTCTAAATCCCCCAGTTTTTTAACCTCACCTTTGGCTATTGTGTCATCTAATTTTAAGGAACCTATGGCAATTCTTTTCAAATTAACCACTTTTTTGCCCCTTACTGCAAACATTTTTTTAACCTGATGAAACATTCCTTCACACACTTTAACCTGTGCAGTAGGTGCTTTTTCATTATTCACCACACTTAATATAGCTGGTCTGCACTTTGTTCCATCTCTAAACTCTATACCATTTGCAAAAGCCTGTATATCCTGCTCATCTACAGGGCTGTCTAGCTGTGCAACATAGGTTTTGTATATTTTTTTATTAGGTGACATTACCTTATGAGCAAAATCACCGTCATCTGTTATTATAAGCAGTCCCTCTGTATCCTTGTCCAATCTGCCAACAGGAAACAAGCCTTTTCTTTTATACTCTACAGGTATAATATCAATAACCGTTTTATCTATATTATCTTGAGTTGCGGAAACCACTCCACTGGGTTTGTTCATCATTAAATAAATGTACTTGCTTACACTTATTATGTTGCCATCAACCTCTACTACATCTTTTTCTGTGTCTACCTTTACACTGGGAGATTTTACTGCAACACCATTTACAACAACTTGCCCCTTATATATCATTTTTCTTACATCGCTTCTACTTGCCATACCCTGTGTGGCTATTAGCTTATCTAGTCTTTCTTTGCTCATTGCTACCTCTTTTTATTTTTCAATAGTTTTATCATCTAAGGTGGACATTCCACCACCAAGAATTACAGTACATAAATCTCCTGCAATAACCCTGTTATCACAAACTATAACATTTGCCTTTACATCTGCACCTGTGGGATAATCTTTAACATTGTATGTATATCTTACAGCAGTGTCCCCTTTGTATTTACTTAAATCAAAGCCCTGTTTCTTTTGCAATGCGTTATAATTTTCATAAACATCATTAAACTCTGACGGTATAGTTATAACTACTTTTTTCTCTGTATCACTTTGAATTTGCAAATCAAATTGATTAAGAAAATCTTTCACACCAAACTGATTATCCAGCACAATACGCACATTCTCTACCGTATTGCAGGTAATATTCTTAGGCAACGCAACAGACTGCCCCTTAACAACCAAAATAACAATTAAGAAAAACACAATACCAACTGCAATAAGATATGATTTTTTTATTCTGTGTATAGCAAACATATAACATCCTCCTGAATTTGATTTTCAAGACAATATATATGCGTTACAACAGAACAATATGATTTTTACCAGCTACACTAATCCTTAGTACTACTTTAGCTTACCCTGTGCCTTTTCCATAAATCTATCTATTTTCACAGAAAATCTTTGGTGCGTACCCTTTGCTATTAGCCCTGCGTTGTCGTATGCTTCTACTGCAAACTCAAATTTTCTGCCATCACTTTCAATCAGCTGAGCAACTGCGTAAACCTCTGCCCCCTGAACTGTAGCAGACAGGTGTTCTATATTTATTTTAGTACCAACAGTTGTGCAACCGTCAGCTACATAATCCTGAACCAGCATATAAGAAGCCTTTTCCATTAGGGCAACCACCATAGGTGTAGCGTACACCTGAATAGTTCCACTGCCCACACTGCAAGCAAGTTTATCTGCTGTTACTGTTTCGCATATTTTCAGCTTTTTTCCAATCTCTATATCCATAGCAAACATTTCCTTTACTTATTTTTTATTAATGTGTATACTTTTTCTATATCACATTGTACCACACTTTTTATAACTCAACAAGGAAGATAAAAAAATGAATAATACTTTAGCCACAACACATAATACACCAACAACCAAAAGAATCTACTTCTTAGATAAATTGCGAGGGCTGGCTGTAGTTGCAATGGTGTTATATCATACTATATATTCTATGGCATTTATAGGAGATTTCCCCCTTGGGTATAATTTATTACACGCAGTTTACCCATACAGCTGGTTAATTTCCGTTGTTTTTATATCTATATGTGGAATATGCTCTGTATTTAGCAAAAATAACCTAAAAAACGGAATTAAGCTGTTAGGAATAGGATTAGTAATTACTTTAGTTACAGCAATTTTCCTGCCAACAAATTTTATAGCATTTGGTGTACTTCATTTTTTAGGCTGTGCCTTAATTATTATTGCATTATTAAAAAAACAATTTTCACAGGTGCAATCCTTAAAAGTTATCAGTTTAATAATAATTTTATGCCTTGCTGTATACACTATATCTTATAATATTCCCAGAGGATATATTGGGCTGTCCAGTCAACATTGCATAACACTACCCCAACAGCTATACAGTTGGTATCCATTATTTATATTAGGTTTACCTACAGACACCTTTTATTCCGCAGACTATTTTCCAATATTTCCACACCTGTTTTTATTTATAGCTGGATTTTTCGCAGGACAACTAATAACTAAAATTCAACTGCCCAGCTTTATGTATAAAAAACGCTGTAACCCACTTAGATTTATAGGAAAGCACTCGCTTATAATCTATATATTACACCAACCAATTATAATAGGAGTAATATATATTATAAAAACATTTTTCTTATAATTAATACTTAATAAAATCAAAAAACACTGTAAGCATATTATTACAAAGCTATATAAGAAAAAATAATCAAAAGTCACAGCATTATAAACAAAATTTGCACTATAATACGCTACACATCAGTCAAAAACCTCAATATAAATATTTAGAAAAAATTTTTCAAAAAAGTGTTGACATTTTTACTGGTTTTTGATAGAATAACTATCGTCGCCTGAGGGTAACAAATCTGCAAATATGCGGATGTAGTTTAGTGGTAGAACTTCAGCCTTCCAAGCTGATCGTGTGGGTTCGATTCCCATCATCCGCTCCAACCGTGTATAATGTGATATGCGACTATGCGCCAGTAGCTCAGCTGGATAGAGCAACTGCCTTCTAAGCAGTAGGTCAGGGGTTCGAGTCCCTTCTGGCGCGCCATATGGTGGGTATAGCTTAGTTGGTTAAAGCGCCAGTTTGTGGCACTGGAGACCATCGGTTCGAATCCGATTATCCACCCCA
>JAXKHT010000104.1:0-2739 GCA_036549705.1 Acutalibacteraceae bacterium
CTTTAAATTCAATTTTCATTCGCTTTAGCTAATTCTTCTTTTCTTTTTTGTTTTTTCCAATCTCTAAACGCTTGAGTTTTTTCTAACAATACATTTAAGGGTGCATTGTAATAATCACTTATTGCTTCTAATGTTCTCCTACGAGGAACATAGTTGCCATCCTCGAGTCTTTTTAACGCAGACCTATTAATGTTCATCTCTTTAGCAGCTCTGTATTGCGTAACACCTTTTTCTAATCTCAATCTAAGTATGTATTCAGAGATTGTTTCCTCTTTTGTTCCCATAGTTTTTCTCCTTTATTTTTTGTGCCTGGGGCAAATAATAATCAATTAAATCATCATTAAAGTCCTTAGTCTTAGGGCATATATTTTTCACCTTATAACCTTTTTTTGCGTAATTATCGCAACATTGTTTTGCAAATTCCTGACCGTAATTTGGTGCTGGTGTACCGTCTTTTTTTACTGCATTACAGTCATTATCAAAGCAAAAATTCAATGTAGTAACTTGTGGGTGGTCTTTCAAATACTGGTCTAATGCTATGCTGTTTAGTCCACCAAGTGCAAGCCTGTTTGTATCTTTGTAGGCTGTGTTACTATCAAAAATCAGGTTAGCAATAGTTGCGTGACTCATTGCGTCTATTGCTGACTCGAACACATATAGTTCCTTACTGGTTGTGTTGTATGTCATATTAAATGAGTACCTCTTGTCGCTTCCACTGCAATCACCTCTATATTTTCTATCAGTTAGTGTACCTCTTATCGTCGCATAAGCTGGGGTAGTGCCTTTGTACCCTACAAATACGCAGTTACCTCTTGTATCTTGATATAGAGATTTGTTTTTCATACATTCGCTAATGATACTTTTATCAATTCTTCTGCTGTAATGCAGATATGCAAACACCCTTGAATATTTTTCGGTGGTTGCTTCAGGTAATTCAAGTACATTTATTTCATCTTTTTTCTTAATAGACTCTGTGTATGAGTAAGGTTTTTCGAAGTTAGATATTAATGTGTTCAGAGCTTCAGGGTAGTTCTTATGTTCTACTGACATAAGGAATTGGATAACATCACTACCCTTTAGTCCTCTTGAGTTCCAAGCCCAACCACGCTGGTCTGCATATATAATTAAGCTGTCGTGTTGTTCGCACTTATAATAATTATTTTTGAAATTAAAGGTAAAACTATAGTTACGCTGTAAGTAATCAACTGTTGACATTTGGCTTGCTTTTTTCTTTTCTTCATTACTGTAACTAACAGAATTATTTTTATTAACTATCAAAATTTTCTCACCCTTTCCAATAGTCCTCATTTTCTTCATCTAGGAGCTTTATTTCTTTTAATCTTTTTCTTCTTATAAATTTATTTACAATCGACATCACTATAAACAACAGTGTTGCTGTAACATTGGATATAGCTGTTGCAAGTGCTACCAATACAGTTACAGTAATAAAAAGAAAAACCGTTTTGCATTTATTACTGCATAACGGTTTTCTCTTTATGTTTTTGCTATTAATTTTGTAATTCTTAACACGCAGATTTACTTCTCTGTTAAGTGTTAATATATCCCACAGAAAATAAAAAATGATTATAGTTACAATAAAAAATATCTTCATTTGTTTATTTCTTGCATAACAGATAAGGTGATAAATCTGTCTAACAATAGGTTATAATCTAGATTAATCCCTTTTTCTCTATAATAAGTAATCAGTTCTGTCAGCTTATGTATTGAGGGAGTTATTTTGCCACGCTCCCAATAAGTGTATGTTGAACGGTCTATACATAAAGCATTGGCTATCTGCTGTTGGGTAAGCTCACGATAATTACGAAGAAATTTCAGGTTTTTTATCAAGAACGGATTTTGAGCTTTAATTTTAGAAATCTTTTCCATAAAATATTATCCCTCCCATTTAAGCTCACCTAACTTTATTGAGTTTTCAGGAACATATTTTAGCAAGTAGGATACTTCAGCTCTAGCGTTATTTTTGTTTACCTCTTTAGTCCAGCATTTAAAAAATGGGTTCCACTTGTAGCCAGCCATTTTTACTCGTTCCTTTACCTCAAAACAATTAAAAACATTAATTTTTACTTGGTCAGAGGTGGTTTTAGTTTTTATGGGTGTAGGATTATAGGACGATGTATCTATTCTGTAATCGCCTAACATTTGAATCACTTTGTTTTTATCTGATGTATTACCTTTTTGTAATTCATACACATCATCAATTGTAATCATTTGATTATCTAATGCTGTAAATAAAAGAGTTTTATAGATGTCATAAAATTCATCTGAATGGTCTGACATATTTCGGTTTACAGCGTCTATGTGATGAGCAAGCTCGTGAAGGCAGACAATAAAAAGCCTTGTGGGATTGGTAGCACCAACTGCAAAAACTCTTATTCTTTTCTTGTTGATGTTATAATCTCCAACTTTTGAATTGCATAATTTTGAACTAAGCTCAAGGTAAAATCGTTTGTATTTATCTAACTTTGGATTTTTATTATAGGCACAATCTAGCAATGCCAGTAGTTTGTTTCGTATCTCAAATGTCATTTTTTCATCTCCTAACTATTCTTTTGATTATTAATCATTATCTGTAAATATTTGTTAGAATTTTCGTTTAGTTCGTGTATAACATCATCGAAATCCTCGTCTGTTGTGCCACAAACCAATATGTTTACAAAATGTTTTCTATCTTCGTTACCATTTATCAGAAAATATTCCTTAGAGGTATTAGAAGATACC
>JAXKHT010000105.1:0-6373 GCA_036549705.1 Acutalibacteraceae bacterium
GTAGTTTTCTCGCTTTTCATTTTACAGGATTTTTTCAAAATATGCCTTATTTTTTTATTATTTTTTAGGCTCTATTTTTCTTTACCCCAACATTTATTATAGAGCCATAACTCTTTCTTGCAAAATCTTGTGTTATGTAGTAATATTATAAAGGATTATTGTGAGCTTTTGGAGGAAAAAATGAACAATATACAGGTTACATCAATTAATAAAGAATGTATTTATTTAAATGTTTCATATATTAATAAGGATTTTAATTTACCACCGGTGGATATTTTAACAGATTCCAGAAATAGATATTTTATCAGCAATGGTAAAAAGATAAAGGATAAGATAATTTTTTCTGCCAACGGTGCTAAATATTCTTATGCATATCAAATTGATTCAAAAGGCAAAATAAAGTGGAAAGCAACAACAAATGGTGTTGTAACTGAAGATGTTGTCACCGAACCAGCAGGGTATATAATAGTATATAAAACTTATAATGGAAGCCTATTAAAGAAAATGTACTTTAATCATTCTCATATATGGCAAAAAACAGATTATTTCTCTGGTGCAAATATAGAACCGGAATTAACACTTATGCCTTGGCTAAATGATGACAGAGCCGCCATTGCTTTGTACGATAAAACAACATCTTTTCCACAAATCTTGTATGTATTATATTCTACAAATAATCAACAGTTGCTACAAAAAGCTGTTTCTCTTTGTCAGCCAGAGGTTAGTGCTACAATTAATAATGTAACCTATTATTTTGGTGATGACGAAATAGAAAGCCAATGGAATAATGTTATAAGTAATGTTACTGAAAGTATTCCTAATAATAAAGAATCCAATGGTGCAAATAATGTTTTCTTTAATACTAGTGCATTGCGTGAAAATATAAATGTTGCTAATTTAGCAGATACTAAAGAAATATTTAATCCAATCAATGAAAGTAAAAGAACATTAAGTTACAATCAAATACAAACAGAGGGTATTACAGATAAAACAGATTTAAATAACAAAAACGATTTTGAGCTACCAAATAAAAACATAGAATATGTTCAGAAAAATACTTCAGATAATCAACCTATAACAGATACTCTTGAAATTAAAAAATTCAAAAAGCTAGAAACACAGCAGTGTGATAAACAGGTTATGGTTTCCACAAAAGAAAAGGGCATATATGTTGGTGACCTTGATAACGAGAATAACAGATGTGGACAGGGAAGAACTCAAACAAATAAAGGTCAAACTTTGTATGAGGGCGAATATAAGTCAGATATGAAAAACGGCTTTGGCGTTACATATTTTAAGTCCGGAAAGGTAGCATATGTAGGAAATCATAAAGACGATAAATATGATGGCTTTGGTATTGAGTTTAGAGCAACAGATGGTAGTATAACTGTTGCTGAATTTTCAGAAAATTCAAAGGTTGCGGTATTTGCTAAATTTGATAAGAACGGAAATATATCCTTTGCAGGGAATAAACATAACAATAATACCAGCCACATTTCCTTTGATAACAATAATGGTGAGATTTTTATTGCACAAACGAAAGATGGTGAAGTTTTAACAAAAGGTACTATATTCTCTGCTGACGGAACATTACTTTATACTGGTGACTATAAAAACGGTAATAAGGACGGAAACGGAATACTATTTTATCCAAATGGTACAATTAAATATACAGGTGAATTTAAGCGTAATCAGTATAGCGGTTCAGGTGTTTTGCATCATACTGATGGTTCTGTGTATAAAGGTGATTTTTCTGCTGGATTGCCAAATGGTTATGGCTCACTTCAAAAAGATGACGGTACACCACTTTATGTAGGTCAGTGGAAGAAAGGCGAGTATTGTGGTGATGGTAGACTTTACAACGAAGATGGTAGCTACTATGACGGAAAGTTTTCAGCTGGTTCTGCAAAAGGTAAACTTATTATTTATGATAAAAATGGTATAGTTAAATATAATGGTACCCTATTAAATAATTTACCAGACGGAAATGGTGTTTGTTATCAAGACGGAATTAAGGTTTATGACGGACAGCTTTCAGAGGGTAAAAAATCCGGAACAGGTCGTTTGTATCATAAAGGCGAGTGTGTATATATGGGTACCTTTGAGAACGATTTATTTAATGGCTTTGGTATAAGCTATAAAAATTCTGTTCCTGTATATTCTGGTATGTGGAGCAACGGAAAGTATAATGGTGCAGGATTGTTAAAAATAAACCAAGAAACCTCTTTGGCAGGTAGCTTTGTAAACGGAGAACCAAACGGAAGAATCAATGTTATAAGAAACAATGTTTTGGTTGGCGAATGTATTTACAACAGTGGCGAGTGTGAATATATGAGAGAGTATTCTGATGACGGTTATAGCGTAATATATGACGGCAACATTAAAAATAGCCTTAGAGGTGGTATGGGCTGTATTTTCAGTGAGTATGGAGAGAAACTTTTTGAGGGTATATTTAAAGACGGTCAACCTTTCAAGAGTATGAAAGTATCTCTAAAGGAGCTTGAACCACTAGAATATGTTGCAAAGCTAAAGGATACAGATTATGAAAAGTTTAGAATTTCAAAGGAGTTTGTAGTAGAACAGCCTATGCAACTAGGGGTTTATTCAGGTCAGTTAAATAGCGGTTTACCAGAGGGTAGAGGTACTATTTTGTATTCAGACCATAGATACATTGGATTTTTCAAAAATGGAAAGTCTTGCGGAAAGGGTGTACTGTATTTTGGTGACGGTACTGTTCTTGAAGGTGTATTCTCAGAAACTCCATTAGTTAATACAAAGGCAGTGGAGTTTATTAACGTTGTCTATAACATTATTAATTAAAAAAATTATACTGTACAAATCTTTATAAAGAGGTTATTTGATATTATGAATAATATTTTTTTGATGTTTAACGGAATAATGGAACTAACCCAGAAAGGTGTTGTTGAGAAAATATTAAATAGTTGTGTGGAAGCACTACCAAATATTATATTTGCAGTAGTAATTTTTATAGTTGGCTGGATATTATCAAAGTACTTGACAAAATTAATAATGAAAGTAATTGAAATGAGTACAATAGACTCGTCTGCCGAATACTTTTTTCGCTCACTAATTCTAATCATATTTAGAGTACTTGTTATATTAATTGCATTAAGTCAATTAGGTATTGATGTAAGTACTATAGTAACAGCCATTGGTGCTGCAACTGTTACTGTAGGACTAGCACTGCAAGATACACTTGGAAATGTGGCAAGTGGTGTATTGTTGATTTTTACACACCCATTTAAAGAGGGAGATTATCTAAAAATAGGGGAAGATGAAGGCACAGTAACAAAAATTTCATTATTTTCCACTTATATCAATACAGCTGATAATAAACAGATTGTAATTCCTAACCGTAATGTAACATCTACAAGTGTTATTAATTACTCAACTAATACAAACAGGCGTATTGATTTGTCTTTTAACATTGCATACGATAATGATTTATTGGCAGTAAAAAAGTTGATAAAAAATATCCTAGACAAAGAGCCACTTGTTGATAAACAAAAAGATTATGTAATCGGTGTTTCAAGCCAAAATGATAAGTGCATTGTGTTAGATGTTAAGTTTTGGTGCGAAAATCAAGATTATTGGAGCTTGTATTATGCTGTTGAAGAAAAAATTAACATCTCTTTTGAGGAGGAGAAAATCAGGCTTCCTTATCAGGTTGTAATATCTACAAGTAAAAAATAACCAAATAAATATAGTACTTTTGTAAAAGTGTGTAATCTATTTTTATTCTTATTATTGTTTTTTATTGTAATATTAATTTTATTATTCTTAATAATTGGTTAAATTACGAAAAAATTATATACCATTACCAAATTACTTGACTAATTTTGTTGTATATTGTATAATAAATTAACGTGGGTTTATTATATAGCTAGAAGGGAGAGTTATAATGTATAATAATGACATTAATAATACAAATAATAAAGAATTCACTATTGATTTATCAGTATTCCTAAAAATATTGCAAAAAAATATATTGCCTATGTTACTTGCAACTGTTTTATGTGCAGGTATAGGCTTTGGTTATACCAAATTTTTTATGGATAGCCGATATAAAGCAAGTGCAATGATTATTGTAAATAATAAGGTTGCCGACTCAAATTCTTTTAACTCCAGTGAAATTACAGCTGCACAGGAACTTGCAGAGGTATATTCAATTATTATTAAGTCAAATACTGTTCTTGGTAAGGTTATTGATAATTTAGGTTTAAGCTCTACATACGAAAGCCTAAAAAGTACAATATCTGTAAGTTCAGTTAACTCCACACAAATAATAGAAATTTCAATGACTAGCACAAATCCTAATTACTGTAAAAAGGTTATAACAGAAATTGTTAAGGTAGCTCCTCCTGTTATTGCTGATACTATGGTTATGGGTAATGGTTCTATAAAGGTAGTTAGTGAATCTAAACTTGCTAACAATGGCAATCCTATAGGACCAGATGCAACAAAGAATGCTGGAATAGGTGCAGTTATTGGATTAGTTATTTCCCTTATTATAGTATTCTGTAAGGAACTTATGAACAAAAAGTTTAAGTCAGAAGATGATGTTACAAATACCTTAAATCTTCCTCTAATAGGAATAATTCCAGAGGTAGAAGGAAAGGAGTTTAGAAAATGAGTAACAAAAATCAAAGAAATCAGCCTGTATTAAAAAAGCTTTTCAGCGTTTTAGATAAAAATGCACCAGATGATTATAGAGGTGCGTATAAAATGTTAAGCACAAATATTGAGTTTATTTCCGTTGCACAAAAGTGTAAAAACATTATGCTTACATCAACTATAGCAAACGAAGGTAAAACTAATTGTGTTATAAATTTAGCCCTAACATTAGCAAATCAGGGCAAAAAGGTTTGTGTTGTTGAGTGTGACCTTAGAAGACCTAGTATACACAGATTTTTAGATACTAAGCGTAGTGCAGTTGGTTTAACTCATGTACTAAAAGGTGAGATTGAGCTTGAAAATGCAATTCGCAATATTAATGATACTAGTGTTAGTGTGTTGCTGGCAGGTGTGACACCACCTAACCCTTCAGAGGTTTTAGCTAGTGAGAAAATGCAAGCTATTATTAAAGAACTAGAAAGTAAGTACGATTTTGTATTGTATGATACTCCACCTGCTATGATTATTAGCGATGCTGCTGTGTTGGGTAAAAGTATGGATGCTACTTTTTTGGTAGTTAAACATAATTCTACAGAGAAAAAAATGGTTAAAAAGGCAAAGGAAAATCTTGAGAATGCCGGTATTAAAATTAGAGGTGTTATTTTAAGTTGCTTTACCAATAGAAAGGCAAATCCAAAGGGTGTTCATGACTATAAAGTTTATGAATATATCTATTACGACTCTAACGGTACTTCATCTAACAGAACAGGTATGAAGGAAGATAACAATGACTGATTTGCATAGTCATATTTTGCCTGAAATTGATGATGGTGCAAATAGTGTAGATGAGTCCATTGATATGCTCAAAATGGAACTTGAGCAAGGGGTTGATTCTATAGTATTTACACCTCATTTTGATATTAGAGATATAACTCTAGATTCCTTTTTTGAAAAAAGGGAGAAAAGTTTTAATCTATTATGTAACCATAGTGAATTTAGCAAGTTGCCTGTTTCTGTAAAAAAAGGTTCAGAGGTGTTTTTTTCAGCAGAATTAGTTGACACAGATTTAAGTGAGTTATGTATAGAGGGTACAGATTATGTTCTTATTGAGCTTCCTTGTTTGGAAGAACCGTGCAATTTAAGAAGAGCTTTTGCCACTATTGTTAATAATGGTTTTACTCCTATTATTGCACATGTAGAAAGATATTTGTATATAACACAAAGTCCAGATTTATTGTATGACCTAGTATCAGATGGATGCTTAGCACAGGTCAATGCTTTTTCTATCATTAATGACAGTGGGTACGCAAAGTTGATTTGCAAATTTATAAAGTGGGGATTAGTTCACTTTATCAGTAGTGACTGTCATTCTGTTGGTAAACGCTGTCCAAATACGGCATCTGCGTATCAATATATAGAAGAAAAACTAGGTATAGAGTATTCAAACTGGATAAAAGAGAATAGCGATAAAATTTTTAACGGAAAGTATGTAAATTTACCGGTTATTCACAAGCCTAAAAAAATTTTTGGAATTTGGAAATAATATTACGTTTTTTATTAATAGGATTGAGGATTTGAGAATGTATAATAATAAGGATTTGGTTATTGCTGTTGCAGGTACAGGCTATGTTGGTTTGTCAATAGCAACTTTATTGGCACAAAATAATAAAGTTTTTGCAGTAGATATTGTACCTGAAAAGGTAGATATGATTAATAACAAAAAATCTCCTATAGCAGA
>JAXKHT010000106.1:0-4215 GCA_036549705.1 Acutalibacteraceae bacterium
GCTAATAGCGAAGGCAAAATTATAAGAGTAGAATTTTTTGGTGACGAAATAGATAGAATCACAGAAATAAATGCCCTTACAGGAGAACTGTTAGGAAATTTAAAACACGCAGGAATATACCCAGCTTCCCACTATATAGTACCAAGAGATAAAATGATAAGAGCAATTAAAGAGTTGGAAGAAGAACTGACTGAAAGAATTGCATATTTTCAAGAAAGAGGAAAGCTACTAGAGGCACAGCGTATAGAGCAACGCACACGCTATGACATAGAAATGCTACAGGAAATAGGATTTTGTACTGGCATAGAAAATTATTCCAGAGTTTTAGCAGGCAGAGAAAAAGGCTCATCACCATATACCTTGCTAGACTATTTCCCAGATGACTTTTTACTTTTTGTAGATGAATCCCATGTAACATTACCACAGGTAAGAGGTATGTTTGCAGGTGATAGAGCAAGAAAAGAAAACCTTATTGAATATGGTTTCAGATTACCTTCTGCTCTTGATAATAGACCATTAAATTTTGACGAATTTTATGAAAGAGTAAATCAAGCTGTTTTTGTAAGTGCAACACCAGGAGATTTTGAACTGGAAAAATCCAAAACTGTTGCAGAACAGGTTATACGTCCAACAGGATTGTTAGACCCAGAAATTTCCGTTAGACCTATTGAAGGACAAATGGACGATTTAGTATCCGAAATTAATATCCGTACTGCTGAAAAGGAAAGAGTGTTGGTTACAACTCTTACTAAAAAAATGGCAGAGGATTTAACAACTTACCTTGAAACAATGGGGATAAGGGTTAAATATATGCACCACGATGTGGACACTGTAGAGCGTATGAAAATTATCAGAGAGCTTCGTCTTGGTGAGTTTGATGTGTTAGTTGGCATTAACCTTTTGCGAGAGGGCTTAGATATTCCCGAGGTTTCCCTTGTTGCTATATTAGATGCAGACAAGGCTGGTTTTTTGCGTAGTGAACGCTCATTAATCCAAACAATAGGCAGAGCAGCAAGAAATGCAAAGGGTAGTGTTATAATGTATGCAGATGCTATAACACCTCAAATGGAGTATGCTATTAGAGAAACACAGCGTAGGCGTACAATTCAAGAAAATTATAATCAAGAGCATAATATTACGCCAAAAACTATAACCAAAAAGGTTGCAGATGTTTTGGAAATATCCAAACGAGATGATGATGCGTATAATGATAAGGGTAAGCGTTTAACAAGGGAAGAAAAGCAAAAATTAATAGACTCCCTAACAAAAGAGATGAAAGCAGCAGCAAAGCTGTTAGAATTTGAACACGCTGCCTATTTAAGAGATAAAATAAACAAACTTAAAGGGAAGAAATAGGTGAAAATATGGCAAAGAAAAAAACACCTGAATATGGCAATGATAGTATTACTATACTAAAAGGTGCAGACAGAGTAAGAAAAAGACCTGCTGTAATATTCGGCTCCGATAGTATAGAGGGCTGTCAACATTCCATTTTTGAAATATTGTCTAACTCAATAGATGAAGCAAGAGAAGGCTATGGCAGAGAAATTATAGTTACAAAGTATAATGATTATTCTGTAGAGATAGAAGACCACGGTCGTGGTATCCCTGTTGATTATAATGAAAAAGAGGGCAGATATAACTGGGATTTAACTTTCTGCGAGCTGTATGCAGGTGGTAAATATAATAATTCAGAGGGCGAAAACTACGAATATTCTTTGGGATTAAATGGTCTTGGCTTGTGTGCTACTCAGTATGCCTCCGAATGGATGGAAGCAGAGGTTAAGCGAGATGGTTATAAATATACCCTTAGATTTGAAAAAGGCGAAAATGTTGGTGGACTAAAAAAAGAGGTATATAAAAAGAAAGACACAGGCACAAAAATTCGTTGGAAACCAGATTTAGATGTTTTTACAGATATAAATGTTTCTGCTGATTATTTTATAGATATGATAAAGCGACAGGCTATTGTTAATGCCGGTGTTAATTTTGTGTTTAGAAATCAGATAGGAAATAAATTTGAGGAAGAAAACTTTAACTATGTAAACGGTATTACTGACCATATACAAGAGCTTGTTGGTCAAGACAGCCTTACAACGGTACAAAGCTGGAGTGCCGAAAAAATGGCAAGAGATAGGGCAGATAAGCCAGAGTATAAGACAAAAATTAACATAGCATTTGCTTTTTCTAATAAAGTATCAGTTGCAGAGTACTACCACAACTCCAGTTACCTTGAGTATGGTGGTGCCCCTGACAAGGCTGTTCGTAATGCTTTTAAGTATATGATTAATCAATACTTAAAGAATAATGGCAAATATACAAAGAACGAAAGTCAAATTAAAGACGAAGATGTTATGGACTGCCTTGCTGTTGTGGTTTCTTCATTCTCCAGTGTTACATCATACGAAAATCAGACTAAAAAGGCAATTAATAATAAGGGTATCCAAGAAGTTATGGTAGAAATGTTTCGCCATAACTTAGAAGTATATTTTATTGAAAATCCTTTAGAAGCAGAAAAAATAGCAAATCAAGTCCTTGTAAATAAGCGTAGCCGAGAAAACGCAGAAAAAACCAGAGCTAATCTAAAGAAAAAACTTACAAGCAATATGGATATGACAAATCGTGTTGCTAAGTTTGTTGATTGTAGAAGCAAAGATACTTCTATAAGAGAAGTATTTATAGTAGAAGGTGACTCTGCTCTTGGTGCCTGTAAACAGGCAAGAGATCCTGATTTTCAGGCTATTATCCCAATTCGTGGTAAAATACTTAATTGCTTAAAGGCGGATTACAATAGAATTTTCAAAAGTGAAATAATCACAGACCTTATGAAAGTTCTTGGCTGTGGTGTGCAGGTAACATCTAAGGCTAATAAAGACCTTGCAAATTTTGACATTAACCTTTTAAGATGGAACAAAGTTATCATCTGTACCGATGCCGATGTTGACGGATTTCAGATTAGAACACTTTTGTTAACTATGATATATCGTCTTACTCCAAAGCTTATAGAGGCAGGTAAAGTGTTTATTGCTGAATCTCCTTTATATGAAATTACAACAAAGAAAAATGTTTATTTTGCATATACTGAACAAGAGAAAGAAAAGTTTATTTCAGAAATTGGCAACGAAAAATTCACCATTCAACGTTCAAAAGGTCTTGGTGAAAACGAGCCTGATATGATGAACCTTACCACTATGAACCCAGCAACTCGCAGACTTATAAAGGTATTACCAGATGATGCAGAAAAAACAGCAGAAATGTTTGATATTTTGCTTGGGGACAATCTATCAGGAAGAAAACAATATATTGTTGACCACGGTGCTGAATATATCGACGCATTAGATTTATCATAAACATATTTAATATTTATATATTGCAATTTGAAAGGCGGTGTTAATATGCCACCAAGAAAAACAAACAGACCTAAACAAACTACACCAACTAAAATAAAGGGTGTGATTGACGGTGCAGGAGAGGTAGTCCAGCAAAAAATTGTTACTACCATTGAAGAAAATTATATGCCCTATGCAATGAGTGTTATATTAAGCCGAGCAATTCCGGAAATTGACGGTTTTAAGCCTAGCCATAGAAAGCTGTTATACACAATGTACAAAATGGGATTGCTAAGTGGTGCAAGAACAAAGTCTGCTAATATTGTAGGACAAACTATGCGACTAAATCCCCACGGTGACACTGCTATATATGACACAATGGTTCGTCTAAGCCGTGGTTACGAGGCTTTGTTGCATCCGTTTATAGATTCCAAAGGTAACTTTGGTAAATTTTACAGCAGAGATATGGCTTGGGCGGCTTCAAGATATACAGAAGCTAAGCTAGACTCTATTTGTAATGAATTATTTAGAGATATAGACAAAGACACAGTAGATTTTGTAGATAACTATGATAACACTATGAAAGAGCCTACTTTATTGCCTGCAACATTTCCGTCTGTACTTGTTAATGCAAATACAGGTATTGCAGTAGGTATGGCTAGTTCTATTTGCTCATTTAATTTAAGAGAAATTTGCGATACAACTATTGCTCTTATAAAAGACAAAGACCACGACATTGCCTCAACTCTGCCAGCTCCAGATATGACCAGTGGTGGACAAATTATCTATGATAAAAAGGTGTTTGACGAGATTTATAAAACAGGTCGTGGTAGCTTTAAAATGAGGTCAAAATATACCTACGATAAATCTGCAAACTGTATAGATA
>JAXKHT010000107.1:0-4855 GCA_036549705.1 Acutalibacteraceae bacterium
TTTATAATTCAGTTTGTCAAATGCTCGAATAAAATTTTGGAACCTATTAATATAAGAACTATGCCCCCTATCAATCCTGTATGTTTAGAAATAAAATATCCAAAATATTTACCAAAGTAAACCCCCGCCAAGCATATAGCAAAGGTAATAACTCCAATTAATAAGACAGATGTAAACATAAGAGAAATAGTATTTGCACCCACCGCAGATGGTAAAATTACTCCTGTAGCTAAGGCGTCTATGCTGGTGGCTATGGCTAATGCAAAAATAGTTTTTTCAGACAAACCATTATGTTTTTGCGGAAGAATATTTTCTTTTAACGAACTAATATAATCTAATATCATTTTACCCCCAATAATAAACAGCAAAAAAAAGGCTACCCAATGGTCCAAAGCAGATATAAGGTTTTCTCCCATTTTACCTACAATACAACCAATAATGGGCATTATCATTTGGAAAGCACCAAAAAATCCTGACAATTTTAGTGCATAGCTTATTTTCAAATTTCTTGTTAATGCACCATTGGCTACAGAAACTGCAAAGGCGTCCATAGACAGTCCTATAGCAATACCAATAATAGAAATATAATCCAATACTGATTCCTCCAAATATTTAATATAAATTCAATTTTAAGTTAGCTTTTTTCCGTAGGATAAAATATACTTTGAGAAATTTATAATAACAACATATATCTATATAGTATATGAGTAAAAAAAGAAGAAAAGCACAGCAATAAACTACACTTTTCTTCTTTATTGTTATATATTTGTTTGATTGTAGTAGTACAAAATAGTACTACTACTTATATATTGTAAATACAGCAAAAAAAGCCTACCGTATGGAGAGCTACGGTAGGCTGTAAGCAAACTGTTTATCCGACAACATTGTTTGCTAATATATCTAATCTAATACCACTATCTAAAAATTTTATAAATTATAAACCCTTACTATCTTTTTATATGGCAGTAGGGAAAATCACCGCCATATGGTTAATAAAACACACTGTATTTCAATAATATTAATTGTTATTTAGAGGATTATTTTCACTGAAAATAGTTCCTTTTGTTAATACCTGTAGACGAACTGCTTTATCCAATGACAATTCTGGATGGCTATTTATGTAATCCCAAGTATTTTCGTATCTATCCTTTGGAATAGGTATACCAACTGAATATGTCCATACATCATCATAATCTGCACTATTTACAGCTACAGAATTCCCTGCATACTCATTATAATCAGCTTTTGTATTTGTATCAACTTCTAAAACAGAATATGAATTTTCACCTTTACGAGAACACTGCTGGAATGTTTCAAATAGATCATCTGCCATAAAGTCCTTTTTAAGTGCCTCTGCTAGACCTGTAAACAGTTCTGTATTGCGAACATCTCTATAGGAAATTACAGTTTCATCTACAACTGAATCTTCTTCATATATAGCATAAGGTGCATTTCCATCGTAAAATGGGTTAGTAATATACATTGATGATGAGTTAGGGTTAGCTAATAGCTCATTCAAAAAGAAAGCCTTTTCTTTATATTCTGTACTATTAATTACTTTTGACATATACTCGCCAATTTTAGCATCATCAAATACCTTTGTATAGTATTTTTTTGCAACTACATTACCATTATGTAGATAATAAGTAATGTCAAATTCACGAATTATAAAATCACCATTTTCATCTGTAAAATAATCATAGTAATCGTCTGTTATATTATCAACACCGCATTCAATACTGTACAAACCACCAATATACTGGTGAACATTATCAATTATTTCTTGATGCATTGCAATAACATTTTCTATGTTTTCTTTATTAGTAAGTGTTACATCTTTCTTATAAATCTGATTTTTGTCGTTTACTAGTGTAAGCATCTTGCTTTTCTCCAAATCATAGTAATTTAACCCTAAATCACCTACAGGTGCTGTAATTTGTACAGACTCTACTTCACTTGCCTTTGGCACATAAGATGCATTGCCGAACATATCTACTGCAAAAGAGAAGTAAATAGCGATACTAAGCACACAAGAAATAGCTAAGAATGGAAGAGATTTTATCATCTTCATTGTGGAACGGTTATACATCAAGCTGATAATAACATATGTAATAGTTGCACCAATTATTGCCCACATTACATAAACGCCAAACTCGTTTGAAACACCATCATCTATTGAACTAGCTCCACATACCATACCGAAGAATAATCCACCACATGTTGCTGCCAACACTGTAATAATATGCTTTGGTAGAACGAAAATAAATCCATTTTGAACATTTTCATTTTTTCTGTACTTTACAATAAATACAGAAGCAATTATTAATACTACTATAAATGCACACCAATAAATAATATGAGAAGGTATTGGTGAGAAATACTCTGAAATTCCTCTTAGGAAATCATAATCTGCTAATCTTGAAGGGTTTTTGTATATGATTTCAAATACCTCTTGTGGTGCATACAAACCCAACACAAAAGTACTTAGTGCTGGTGTAAGAGCTGTAGCACCTACAGTTACAAATGTTGTCATAGTTTCAACATAACCAGGGTCCATTGTTTTTGAAATAAATGAAACAACAGCAACTAAAATTGGATATAGAGCATTGATAACTATAAACGAAGCAACTGTGTCAATTCTTGTTCCGCAACACATTGACAGAAAAGCAATCATAGTATAGCAGGCAAGAAGTGATGGAATAATTGTAAACATTTTAGTCATAACAAAGCCTAAATAATTTAGTTCTCCACCAATTAAGCCTGAAATAAATGTACATAGGATTAAAGGTACTGTAACGATTAACGCACCAGCAACATAACTGCTAAGAAATAAACAAAGTTTAGACGCTGGTAATGAAGAATAAAGATCTGTACTACGTTTATCGTGGTATGCTGAAAAAACTGACATACCAATTATAATACTAAAAATTACTGTAGTAATTGGAATTATATGAGAGAAATTATTCACAAACATTTCCAAATTACTTATTTTTCCTCTACCAACTACTTGATTAGCCCAAAGAATAATTGGCATTAAAAGTGATAACACACATACATAAACAGCTATTATAGATGAATTTTTATCAAAAGTATGTATTAACAGCGATAAAAAACTGTTTTTCTTCTTATTTGAGGATATTGTCGATGTCATATCCGGCTACCTCCATTTCACTAACAAATATTTCCTCTAAGGTTAAAGGAACACTTTCGCAGAATTTAGGATTAAATGTATTAATAACACTGTAAATATTATCAATATTTCCACGAACTACAATATTATACAAACTACCCTGTTTCTTAATATTTACAATATCCAAACTATCTAAAGCACCCTTTGGTAATTCATTACCAAAAGCAATTTGAATTCTATGAAGATCAAGTTTTAGATTATCTAACTCGCTTTCCAATAATATCTTACCTTTGTGGATAAAACCAATGGTGTCGCAGAAATCTTCTAACTCTCTAAGGTTATGAGAAGCAATAACAACTGTCATCTCATTTTCCATCATATCATCAATAATAAGTTTTTTTACTAACTGACGAACAACTGGGTCTAAGCCGTCAAAAATTTCATCAAGGAATAAATATTTAGGACAAGTTGACAAAGCAAGAATTAGAGCCACTTGGCGTTGCATACCCTTTGACATTTTAATAACTCTTCTCTTTGCATCAACAGGAAACATACCACTAAGCTTTTTATACTTTTCTTCATCCCAATTTGGATAAATTGACCTATATAGTCTTGCACATTTTTCTAGAGTGTCATTATTTGAGAAATATGGAAAATCTGAAACAAAGCAACAAACACCCTTAATATCTTGGTTATCAATAATTTTATTATCATCAATAACAACAGAACCACTATCAGCAGAATATACACCAGATAAAATTCTGATTAAAGTACTTTTACCACTACCGTTTGAACCAACCAAGCCTAAAACAGAGCCTGATTTAATAGTTAAAGAAAAGTTATCTAAGGCAGTAACAGTACCAAATTTTTTAGATAATTTATCAATTTTTATCACCTGTCACCACTCCCTCTGTAAACATCTTGTGTTAGCTTTAATACTTCGTCTTGAGTTACACCAACCTCAACTGCTGTTTTTACAGCTTTTGTAAGATTATTTAGTGCTTCAGTTTTTTTACTGCTTGCAGCATCTGAACTTTTCATAATAAATGACCCCTTACCTACTACTGAATAAATTATTCCATCTTTCTCCAAATTTTTGTAAGCCTTAGAAACTGTATTAGGATTTACGCCCAATTCTGTAGCCAGTTGTCTTACTGGAGGCAACTGCTGTTCTGGTTGCATTGCACCTAATGAAATAAGTCTAACAACATTTTTATACAGCTGTTCATAAATAGGCTCTCTACTTTGGTAGTTAATTACAAACACTACACAAATCTCCTTTCTTTTAATATAATACACTGTCATAAATTGTACTAGCGTGTACTATTAATATTAATTGTATTAGTTCGTTTAGTACAATTTAAGTATACTGTATTAATCCAAATAAATCAAGAGTTATTTTTAATTTATTTTCATTTTGTAAGATTGAACAAATTGTATTAATACTATTAGTACAATTAACACTAAAAGACCCAAAGAAATACAGGAGGTACTGCGTTTCTTTGGGATTAACTTTTTATCTATTATGAATTTGTATATATAAGTAATAGCACGACTAGTACAATCTTTAATGTTGCTTACACGGCTATAAACCACTGGATAAAATTCAGTAGTTAAACAAAGAGGCTCTATAATAAATGTTGGGGTAAAGAAAAATAGAGCCTAAAAAATAATAAAAAAATAAGGCATATTTTGAAAAAATCCTGTAAAATGAAAAGCGAGAAA
>JAXKHT010000108.1:0-19528 GCA_036549705.1 Acutalibacteraceae bacterium
GACATTAACATACCTCGTTTTTTTGCAATAATCTCCAACAAATCGTAAGGCTGAGTGTTTTGAATATCAACATCTTGTAGCTTAAAGCGTTCTATAAACTGTGGTGTTGGGTATTTACTCATAACCTCCAGTAATCTAAAGGCTAATAATTCTGTGTCCATAACTTGGTCTTTAACTGCACCTGTAAATGCAAGTTTTTCACCAACCTCTGGGTCATCAAATTTAGGCCATAGTACACCTGGAGTGTCTAATAATTCTAGTCCTTGACCAATGGTAAACCACTGATTACCACGAGTTACACCAGGGCGATCCTCAACCTTTGCACTACCCTTTTTAGCCATACGGTTAATAAACGATGATTTTCCAACATTAGGAATACCAACTATCATTAAATGTATACTTCTGTTTTTCATTCCCTTTGCTTCCCACTGCTCTATTTTGTCAGCAAGAACATTTTTAACAGCAGGTACAAAAGCATTTAACCCTCTGCCAGATTTGCAATCCACAGGAATAGCAACAATATTCTTTTTCTTAAAGTGTTCAATCCAACGGTTAGTTTGTAGCTTGTCAGCCATATCACATTTATTCATTAAAATAACTCGTGGTTTGTTTTGGATAAGTTTATCAATGTCAGGATTTCTACTGCTAATTGGTATTCTTGCATCAATAATTTCTACAACTGCATCAACCAACTTTAAACTAGCCTGTATTCTTCTTTTGGTTTTAGTCATATGACCAGGAAACCATTGTATATTTTGTACTTGGCTCATATTATGCCTCCGTTATTCATAAATATATGAAAGTTTATCAAAAGGATATACTATAAATTGTACTTTACCAATTATATTTTTTTCATCAACAAGCTGTATTCTTACACTACGGCTGTCAACGGAAACTGCTCTGTTATCCCCCATAACAAACACCTTATTAGGCGGGATAACGTCGGGAATATCCCAATCTACACCTGAAAAGGTTTCGCTGGACAAGTAGGGTTCGTCTATAATTTTTCCGTCAACATAAACTTTGGAATTTTCCTCATCAAAACCAATAGTCTGCCCCTCTACAGCAATAACTCTTTTAATAAAGGCGTTGTCAACCTTATATTGGTTGTCGCTGTTTTTATCTGGAGCAACAGCAACTACGTCACCTTGTTTAAGTTTTAATTGTGGAATATAATTAAAATAACTTTGATAATTAGTAACTAAAACAACATCATTATCCTCTAGAGTTTTGCTCATAGAGGAACCGTCTACAACAGCAAGTCTGCAAACAAAGGCTAGTATAATAACAATAAATACTACCTGATAAAGTATAGATTTAAGAATATCATAAGTTATGCTATAATTTTCGTTTTTCATAATCACACCCCACTATACAAAATATCTTTATAAATATTTATTCATACTAACTAATAATGCAAACTACTGCTTAATAAGGATAAAATTTTCTATAAATTTTGCCTATTAACCCCACAAATTATACCATAATGAAAAATGCTAGTCAAACTATGGACAGGCTATTTGGTGATTACTTACTTGCAATAACCAAGTCTAAATCCTTTTCATTTTGGGAAACATATATTGATTCCATTTTGAGGCTTAATTCGTTTAATTCCTCGGCATATGATTTGAATTTTTCACTAATCTCGCCATCAAATTCATTTTTTAATGTTTTATAATGAAGCTGATGTTCAATACTTGCCCAACAGTCCATAGTTAATGTTCTTATTTGAACCTCTACCGGATAATATTCTACACCTTTTAAGTAATGTATAGGTACCACAACTATCAAATGGTAGCTTCTATACCCTGATGGTTTTGGGTTTTTAATATAATCAGATTCTTTAACAACATCTAAACAAGATTTTAAAGCTCTGGCAACTTCATAAACATCTTGCTGATAATATGTAATAACCCTTAAACCTGCTATATCTGTTAAATTCTCCTTTGCACACTGTAAATTAATATCCATACCACGCTTAGCCAGTTTTTTTACAATGCTATCAAGGGATTTTACACGGTGCATAGTTTGATGTATAGGATTATGCTTATGTAAATGTCCATAATCAGAATCAAGTGCCTCTAGCTTAATTTTAACTAGTTTTATAGCATCTTTATATGGACGAGTAAATTCTTCATACTCCTTTATTACACTACTCATATAATTAACATTAATTTCTTTCATATTTAATAAAAAAGACCCTCCGAATAGTCATTATGCACATATTTCAATTATATGTATTGTGTATATTCTACGATAAATCAACGCTCTTGTTCATAATATGTTCATAATTATATATTATATTATCTGTATACTAAACATATAGATACAAACAAGTTTTTCTCATTTTTTCTTCTTATATATTCTCTTAGCAGGAGCATTGCTTTTTTGCAATGCTCCTGCTTATTTTATTATTTCTTTCTTTTGTCTTTAACAGCTATTTGGGTACCGTCAGGATTTTGTATAATCATATTATCAAGCTGACCTCTCAAACTTGCTCTAAACTCGCCAATGTACTCTCTGTAAAGTTCTTTCTGTTCTGCCTGTTCCTGTTCAGTTAAACCCTCTGCTTTTTTCTTTTTAGCCAGCTGGCTTATTCTGTCAAGTTTTGCTTTTTCCATATTTACACCCCTTATATGTACTATAGTAAAATTATATCATATTCCAACAATAAGTAAAGAAAGATTTTGTAAACGTTTTTTATAGTTTCTACAAACAACAAACTACATTTACACACAAAAACCACCCGACAAAGCGGGTGGTTAATTATCTTATGTTAATTATTCAGCGTCAGTAGCTTCTTCCTCAACAGCTTCTGTAGCAGGCTCTTCGTCCTGTAGTAAAGCTCTGATTGATAGGCTTACTCTCTTCTTATCGAAGTCAATAGCTGTAATTTTAGCCATAACCTTTTGACCAACTGTTAGCTCGTCCTGTGGCTTCTCGATTCTACGATTTGCAATCTGAGAAATATGGATTAGACCATCAATACCAGGAATAACCTTAGCAAAAGCACCAAACTGTGTTAAACCAACGATTTCAACCTCAGTATCTGTACCCTCTGGATACTGGTTCTTTAGGATTTCCCAAGGATTGTCCTCTGTCTTTTTGTAACCTAGAGAAATGTTATTCTTCTCTGTGTCAATAGCCTTAACAAATACTTCTACTTCGTCGCCAACCTTAACAACCTCTGATGGGTGCTTAATTCTATTCCAAGAAAGCTCTGAAATATGAATCATACCATCAACGCCACCGATGTCAACAAATGCACCGTAGCTTGTTAGTGACTTAACAGTACCTGTGTAAACCTTACCAACTTCACAAGCAGCCCAAAACTCTTCCTTAGCCTTTGTTCTCTCCTCGTTAAGAACTGAACGGATTGAACCAACAGCACGCTTTCTGCCCTCGTTAATGTCGATAATTCTGAAGTTAACTTCTTTCTTTAGTAGGCTTTCTGTTGTCTCGTTACGAGATGCAGTAGCCTGTGACGCAGGGATAAATACCTTTACACCATTTGTAATTGCAATAACGCCACCGTTGTTAATCTCTGTAACAACGCCTGTTAGAATCTCTTTTGACTCTAGAGCGTTTTTAATTACGTCCCAACCCTTTTGAGCATCTACACGCTTTTTAGAAAGCATAATAGTACCCTCTTGGTCATTTGTACGCATAATTAGTAGGTCAAGAACATCGCCAACCTTAACAAGATCTTCCGCCTTAGCATTAGGATCATCTGTAAGCTCGTTTAGTTTAATAACACCAGCTTGCTTTCTGCCAACATCTACATAAATCTCGCTAGGTGTTACTCTCTCGACTACGCCTTGTACCCTTCCGTCTGTATTAAAGCTTTGCATATGCTCTTCTAGCATTGCTGCAAAGTCCATTTCCTCACTGGAATTAACTAGTTTCTCTGCCATTGTATCCAGTACCTCCTTTATTATCTTAGCAGGTGCAGACGCCCCTGCTGTAACGCCAATATTACAAGCATTAGAAAAATCTATAGCTGACAGCTCCTTATATGTTGCAACCAAATAGGTTTTTTCACAAACACGCTTACAAATATCGTATAATTTGCAGGTATTAGAGCTTTTCTTGTCACCAATGACTATCATTAGGTCAGATTTTTCAGCCAAAATCCTTGCCTCTTCTTGTCGTTCTGCCGTTGCATTACATATTGTATCAAAAATCCTAGCATTTGTACATAGTTTTTTGATAATTTCTAAACTTTTTTTCCATTCATATACATCAAAAGTTGTTTGTGAAACAACAGTAATTGAATTGTTAGTAATGCTTGGATTATTCTTTAATAAATCCTTAACCTCTGAATGGTTTTTAAGGGTATAAAAGTCACCCTTACAGTGACCCTCAATACCTTTTACCTCTGGGTGGTTAGTGTCACCAATAATAAGGACAACAGAATTTTCATTTCCTGCTTTTTCCACTATTCTATGAATTTTCATAACAAACGGACAGGTAGCATCAGCATACTCTAAGCCAAGATTTGTTATATCATCATACACTCTGCGAGGAACACCGTGAGCTCTTATAACAACTGTATATCCTTTTTGCACTTCGTTGGGGTCATCAATAATGACTACACCTTTACTTTCAAGTTCGTTAACCATCTCTGTATTATGGATTATGGGGCCTAGTGTACATATTTTTTTACTTTCTGTAAGTTTGTAAACCATATTTACAGCTCTATCTACACCAAAACAAAATCCAGCTGTTTTTGCCAGAGTAATATTTCTTTTCATAAACTATTAAAACTCCTCTTTTGCTCGCATTTCTTCAAGTTTACTCATAATCATCTTAGAAGCGTTTCGAAGTTCGGTTGGGCTACCTGTTACCAAGCCAAGTTCCTGTGGAGTGATGGGGTCACCAAAAGTAACACGAGTTTTAGCAAAAGGCTTCATTAGCTTTTTTTGTGGTGTAATACAAGCAGGGATAACAGGCTTGTTTGTTGCAAAAGCCATCATAGCTGCACCTGAGCGTGGTCTTAAAAACTCGCCTGTTTTTGACCTTTTTCCTTCAAAGAAAATTGTCATAACACCATCATTTGTCAATATATCTTCACCTGTTGAAATTGCCTCTTGATTTGCACCTTCACCTCTAACAACAGGAAAAGCACCAAGACTGGTTATAAGTTTGCCAAATAGCTTATTTTCAAAAAGCTCTGATTTAGCCATAAATCTTAGCTTACGCTTTCTTTGTCCTATGCTCAAAATAACAGGGTCCAGATAAGATAAATGGTTACTGACAAGTAAATAACCACCTGTTTCAGGTATGTTGTCCCTATTTGTAAATTTTACTTTGTAAAGTGTTGTTATTATAGGTCTTAACACTACAGTAGCTACTGTATACAACCAGGTACTTTGCTTAGCCATAGTAATCCCTCCAAATATTTATGATAATACTTTATTAACAGTATCTATAATACGCTGTACTGATACTTCAAGGGTATCGTTTGAAGTATCTATAACTATAGAATCCTCAGCAGGCTTTAAAGGTGCAATAGCTCTGTTAGAATCATTATAATCTCTTTCTTTTATATCTGCTAATATTTTTTCGTAGCTTTCACTTGTATTGCCAACTGATATATAATCATTATATCTTCTCTTTGCTCTACATTCCGCAGATGCAGTTAAAAATATTTTAACCTGTGCTTTTGGTAGCACAACTGTGCCAATATCTCTGCCGTCCATAATAACATTATTCTCTCTGGCTATACTGCGTTGAAGCTCCAAAAGAAAAGCTCTTACCTCTGGAATTGCAGAAGATGCCGATGCCATCATAGAAACCTGTGTGGTTCTTATTTTATCGGAAACATCTTCTCCGTTTAAAAATACTCTTTGCTGGTCATTAACAAATTTTATTTCTACCTTTGTATTTTCTAATAATGATTTTACAGCAGAAATATCTTTTATATCAACATTGCTATTTAATATACTAAGTGCTATTGAACGATAAAGAGCCCCTGTATCTACATAAATATATGACAACTGCTTTGAAACAGTTTTTGCTATTGTACTTTTACCTGCACCAGCAGGACCGTCTATTGCTATTGCTATCATAATTTATCTCCTTTTATATTAATAATCACATACACTGCTTGTACCAGCCAAATAGCCTGTGCTAAAAGCTATTTGCAAATTAAAGCCACCAGTATAAGCATCTACATCTATTACCTCACCGGCAAAATATAGCCCTTTACAAAGCTTAGATTCCATAGTTTTTGGGTTAATTTCCTTTGTACTTACTCCACCAGAAGTTATTATAGCTTCCTCAATAGACCTAAAGCCATTAATATTTACAGTAAAATGTTTAATAACATCAACAAGACTTGCTCTTTGTTCCTTAGTTATTGAGTTGCATTTTACATCAAAAGGAATATTTGCCTTTTTCAAAACTACTGGAATTATTTTGCTTGGCAAAAGTTTATTAAGAGAATTTTGAATATCTTTATTTATAAAAATTTCAAAATCTCTCAATATTCTTGCATCCAGTTGTTTTTCTGTTAAAGCTGGCTTTAAGTCTATAGATAAACAATATGAACCTATATTTTTGCCAGACATATGTGCTGATGAGCTTAAAATAATTGGTCCACTTACACCAAAGTGAGTAAACAGCATTTCTCCAAAATCTTTATAGACTTCCTTCCCTTTATTTTTGTCAATGACAGACAAAGAAACATTACGCAGAGAAAGACCTTGTAATTCTTTACAATGGCTATCTGGCGAAGTTAGAGGGACAAGTGAAGGCTTTGGAGTAATTACAGTATGCCCTGCTTGTCTTGCAAAGTTATATCCTGCTCCTGTTGAACCTGTAAGTGGGTATGATTTGCCACCAGTTGCAACAATTACCTTGTCACAATAATATTTTTTACCACTTTCTGTATTTATTCCTATTACTTTATTATCTTCAATTATAAGAGATTTTACATCATCATTAACAAGTGCAACATTATTATCCTGCATAAAATTATGAAGACAATCTACTATATCAACAGCTTTGTCAGATACAGGAAAAACTCTGTTGCCACGCTCTGTTTTAAGCTGTACGCCTTTATCTTGAAAAAAAGAAATAGTGTCTTCTGTTGTAAAGGAATTTATAGCACTATATAAAAATCTGCCGTTTGTAGGTACATTTGCAATAAAGGTGTTACAGTCGCAGTTATTTGTAACATTACATCTGCCTTTGCCAGTAATCATAACCTTTCTGCCAACACGCTTATTTTTTTCAAAAATAGTAACATCTGCACCGTAATATCCTGCATAGCCAGCAGAAAGCATACCTGCGGCACCTGCACCAATAACAATAATTTTAATAGGGGTCATTAACCATTATCCTCCGAAATTATATTTCCAGTAAGTATGTTTAAAACCTCGTTAGGGTCGTTATTATATACACCATAGTTATACCAGATTCGTTCCAAATCCTTGAAAGTTTTAATAACATCTGATTTTCTCTCTATTACAGTAGCAACTACTAAAGCGTTTATAAGGCTAAGAGGTGCTACCAAGGAGTCTACTATTGTTGCCATATCACTTCTTGCAAGAAGAACATAACTTGCCACTTGAGCAATAGGAGAGTTCATACTGTCTGTAAGTGCTATAACCTTTGCTTTGCTATCCATTGCAAATTTCATTGCATTTGCTGTATGGTGAGAATATCTTGGGAATGTTATTCCTATCATAACATCTTTTTCGTCTATTCTGTTAAATTCCTCATATAGTCTTGCTTTATCAGCTGTGGCAATAACCTTAACGTTTCCAAAAATTAAATTAAGATAGTAGCCTAAAAAATTAGCCAATGAAGCAGAGCTTCTAAGTGCGTAAATATAAATTGTTCTTGCATTACAAATAGCTTGTACAGCGTTTTTGAAGTCATCTCTGGAGGTTTCTTCTATTGTTTGCTTAATATTGTCAATGTCGCTGTTAAGAACATAATCTATTACACTGCCGTTACCAATACGAGCGTGGGTTACCTCTATTCTTTGATAGGAGGTTAGCTTATCTCTTATCATCTCTTGCATTGCTTGTTGCATTTTAGGATACCCACTATAACCAAGCTCAGTTGCAAAACGAACAACAGTTGATTCGCTGACACCAACGGTTTCTCCTAGCTTTGCCGCTGTCATAAATGCAGCTTGACCATATTCTGTTTGAATATACTTAGCTATAAGCCTTTGCCCTTTAGAAAAGTCGGACATTTGAGTTTCTATTCTTGTCATTAGCGAATCAGCCATCTACAACACCTCGTTATGTAACACATTTGTACTTAAACCAACATTAATTAAAGAAATATTAACCATTAACAGTTGTATAAAAATCCATATTAAATTAATATTAGTATATCATACTTATGTTATAGTTTAATACCTGCAAATAAAAAAATCAAGGGCTACAATTTAATTATTAAATAATTTTGCAAGTTTTCGTTATATGTATTGCAAAAATAATAGTGAATACCATTAAAATCAAAGAAAAATAGAGATTGTCACAAAAATGAATTTGCGACAATCTCTTTATTACTACTCATTTTTTCAAATGGTTAAATTACAGACAATATGTGCTGTGTGTTAATCTTCCCAAACAACTTCGTCTTCTACATAACCATTTTTCTTCTGCTTTTTAACAACTAGTTTTACAATAAAACCACTAGCAAATATTAAAACAGAAATAACCCAACCTGCTACAACCTGTGCCCAAATTGGATAATCTGGATTATATGTACCACCGTTAATTGCAAACAATGTGTACATATTCCAAACAAACAATCCTGTTAACAATAGTGGAGCAATAAATTTAACTGATGCACCAAACCACCAATATGGGATTTTAAATTTAACAGTATTTTTGTTAATCTCTTTATGTACTTTACGTAAATTAAAGCACCAACCAATAGCCAAACACTCAAGAACACCGATAACTATAAGGTTAATCTGATTTGTCCAAGCATCAACAATATCTAACCAAGCTAAACCTGACTGAGTTGCAAACACTATAGAAATTACACCTGCAACACTACAACAAGCTATTGTTACATTTTTAGGCTTTAAATGAAATTTATCAGCGATAGATGCTGATACACCCTCGATAATAGAAAACGCTGAATCTATAGCAAGAGTTATAAGCATTAAATAGAAAATAGCACCAAAAATTGCGTTAACCCAACCAATATTGGTTAAGTTTACTATTGCTTGAGGATACACGATAAATGCAGTAGCAACACCGCTATCTGTCATCATATCAAGCATACCTGTACCACCCATAGTGGAGAACATTACAACACCTGCTAGGATACTGATTGCAGCATCTGAAAAAGCGATAATTACACAGTCTACAGCAATGTTAGATGATTCATCAAGATAAGAACCATATGCAACCATAATTGCCATCATTATAGACAAGCTATAAAACACCTGACCAATGGCATCTATCCATATTGTAGGGTCACTAAAGGCTGAAACATCTGGAATAAACAGCTGTGCTACACCTGTCATAGCACCTTCCATTGTTACACCCTTAATAGCCATAACAAGAAGTAATAGGACTGGGATACAAACAGTATATTTTACAACCTTACCAACTGAGCTTGCACCATTTCTAATACAATAAAATATTAAGCCCCATGCAATAAGCAAACAAACCATTAATGCACCAGGAATCATACTTCCTTCAATTAATCCTGTGGTTTGCGTAAGCTCGAAAAATAGTCCCGAAGCCGCTTTTGCATCACCTGTCATATCTGCAAATCGCCAAGAATTAAAGAACATTAGTATAACCCAAGCGAATACTACTGAATAATAACAAGCAATAGTAAATGCATTTGTTGTAGCAGCCCAACCAATAGGCTCTAATCTCTTATTAATTCCTCTTAAACTTTCTGCTGCACCTTTGCGTAATTTTCTACCAATAGACAATTCCATTGTTAGTAGAGGAATACCTATAACTAACATAGCAATAAGGTATACCATCAAAAATGCACCGCCACCGTGCTTAGCAGCCAAACCAGGGAATCTCCACGCATTACCTAAACCAACCGCAGAACCAATAGACGCCAAAATAAATGTAGCACGAGAACTCCATGCCCCTCGTTTTTCCATCTTCTCCTCCTATTCTGATGTATTATATATCATTACGCTTTGCATATATACACTGTATAAACACATTTACTTACATTACTAATTACTAAATGGAGTAAATTTAACATACGACATATAATCATCACCTTTTTAATGATAATAAGTGTTATAATTATACTATATTCAATAATTAAGGTCAATAAATTTATTACTAAATTGTAAACAAACTTACAGGAGAATACTTGGTTAATATGTTGTCTAATTTAATATGCATACATTATTCTATAACTTTGTACATCAATGGTGCATCTTCTTTTTTGGCAAATTCATTTACCTGTACCACTTCAGCTTTAAATGGCTTTGCACCCAGCTGGATTTCAAGAACATCTCCAACCTTTACAGCATATGATGCTCTTTGTGACTTTCCATTTACTAACACTCTGTCAGCGTCACAAGCCTCATTGGCAACAGTTCTTCTTTTTATAATCCTTGAAACCTTTAGATATTTATCTAATCTCATTTTATTAAATCTCCTTTTCAAAAAAATAAAACCGACTCTCAGTGTGAAAGTCGGTTAAAAACGAATATATTATGCAAATTTCATCGTTAATTACTTATTCACAGCGTCCTTAAAGTTTCTGCCAGCCTTGAATGCAGGAACCTTAGAAGCTGGAATAGTAATCTTTTCCTTTGTTCTTGGGTCTACACCAGTTCTTTCGCTACGCTTACGCTGTTCAAAAGTACCAAAGCCAACCAACTGTACCTTATCACCTGTAACAACAGTTTCAATTATAGTATCCAGCATAGCTGTTACAGCCTTTTCTGAATCTTTCTTTGTTAAACCGCTTTTCTCTGCTATTGCAGAAATTAATTCTGTTTTGTTCATTTTTATTTCCTCCTAATATTTATTCACTGACTTTTGCCTCGTCCCAAAGTTTATCTAAAACTTCAAGTCCAGCTTCAGCCATATTTATATTTCTTTCATTTGCCAGCTTTTCAACTTTTGAAAAACGAGAAATGAATTTTTCACAAGCATTATACAGAGCTTTTTCAGAATCTGTTTTTACAAAACGAGAAATATTAACTGTAGAGAACAGAACATCTCCCAATTCTTCTTCAATATGGGCTTGGTTCCCCTGAATTATAGCCTGTTTTAACTCTGAAATCTCCTCGTCTAGCTTATCTAAGGCACCGTCTACATTCTCCCAATCAAAACCAACCTTAGCAGCCTTTTGCTGAATTTTTTGGCTACGCATTAGTGATGGAAGTGCCTTTGAAATACTTCCCAAAACCTCTGACTGTGATTTTTGAGATTTGGTTTGCATTTTTATTTTATCCCAGTTAGTTAATACCTGTTCAGTATTTTCCGCAGTAACATCAGAAAATACGTGAGGATGGCGAATAATCATTTTTTTACAAATGTCATCAGCAACATCATCAATATTAAATGTACCCTTATCATCCTCAATATCAGTATGGAAAACAACCTGTAAAAGAACATCCCCCAGCTCTTCCTTTAACAGTTCAGTATCTTCTGTATCTATTGCTTCTATAACCTCATAGGTTTCTTCAATAAATTCTCTGCGAATAGAATGGTGGTCTTGTTCTCTATCCCAAGGACATCCACCAGGGGCACGAAGAATTTTTACTATTTGTACTAAATCATCAAAAGTATATTTATCCTTTTGCTTGAAATCCATACTTTTTCTCCTAACTATTTAAAACTGCTAAAGATTATTTTAACGCAAAAGTTTGTATTTTGCAAGTATTTTCGCTATTTTATTTCCACCTGGCATTTCTTGTAAATCTTCCGCTGTAATACCCTTTATCAGCAACAATACAACAGCATATACAACCACTGCAACTAATACAGATGGTAAAACTGTGAATCTACCGCTACCCATTATACCAGAGAACAAATAATTTGTGGCAAATGCAGCTACTCCACAGACTACTGCTGATATTAAAGGTTTTAGCAATATATTATTAAAGTCGGGAACTACACCTGTATCCTTTGCTATGATATATATACCTATTAGGCAGACAATCATATATCCAACTAAAGAACCAACTGCTGCACCCTGTATGTTGATTACAGGTATTCCAACCAAAATAAAATTAAGTACAATTTTTACAAGCATACCCACAGTATATAGCTTTAATGGCATATCTACTCTGCCAATAGCTTGTAGCATACTACAAATTGGTGTACTGGTTGCAATAAATATACCTGACACACCCATTACCTGTAAAACCTTTGAAGCTATGGTAACCTCTACTCTTACACCATAAAGTAAGGTCAACAATGGCTCTGCAAGTACAGTAAGACCAATACCTGCTGGTAATGTAACAAGAAGTGTTGCTTTAAGTATGGTATTTATGTTATTGCGTATTTGTTGTTTGTCTTTAACTGTCCAAGCAGCTGTTAGTGAAGGCATAGCACTTTGACCAAAGGCTTGTGTTACTGCTGTAACTAACATTAGGAATGTTAGTGCATAGCCATAGCAACCGAACAAAAAGGTTTGTATAGTATAATCGCCGTTAACATCAAGCAGGAATTGGCTTTCATCAACATAGCTGTAAATACTTCTTAAAACATCGCCATTTCCTGTTTCCATAATACTTAAAATTCTGTTTTGAACTAAAATGGAATCTATAGTACTTGCTATACTCATAACAAACGCACCCAAACCTATTGGAATTGCAGTTAAGGTAAGTTTCTTAAACAGAGTTTTGCCTGCTTCTGCTTGTGGGCTGTTGTTAAGCTGTTGCTGTGTAATACCACCCTTTGTTGATTTGTATTTGAAAAACAAATAAACAAAGCCACAGAAAGAGCCAAAAGCAACACCAACAAAAGATGCCGACACGGTATAAGCAGCAAGGGTACTTTGAAATACCTTTTGGTCTGTCATTATTTGACCAAACAATGTACCGCTTTCTGTGTATTCAGTAACGCCTAGATAATTAACAAGATAAGCTAAGGATAAACCAACAATAAGTTTTCCTGCAACCTCTATAATCTCTGACACCGCTGTTGGCACCATATATCGCATACCTTCAAAATATCCACGATAAATAGACATAAGGCATCCAAAGAAAACAATAGGTGCCAATGTATAAACAGGAAGCTGTACAAATGAGTTACCTATCATTTTTGAATAAGCACCGCTTAGTGCTATCATAAGTAAAAAACAGAGCAAACCCGTTGTTACAAAAAATGGCACTGATATTTTATGCAATTTGCGTACATCGTTATATTTTCGCCTTGAAACATATTCTGAAACCATTCTAGACAAAGCTAAAGGGAAACCCGCAGAAGCTACTGTAAATATAACATTATAAAGTTCATAGGCACTATTAAACAAACCATTGCCTACACCGTCAACAACATTTGCAAATAAAACCTTAAAAAGCATACCTATGATTTTAACCACAATAACGCTTATGGTCAAAATCATAGCACCTTTTACAAAAGACTGTTGCCCTATTCCGTTTTCCTCTTGGGAAACAGTTTTACTTGAGGTATCACTATTATTTTTACTTTTACTATTACTGCTGTCTTTACTGATGTGTGTACTTATAGTGTTAATGTCTGTATACTCATTATTATTTGAGAATTTGTTACTATCAGCCACTATTTCACCTTCCTTCACATAAATTTTGGCGGGCAAAAGCTACCCGCCAAAAAACTAGATTAATTTAAGAAATTACTCAGCTGATTCTTTATTTTCATCTACGTTTATAACTGTTTCTGTAGATGTTTCCTCAACTACTGTAGCCTCTTCAACTACTGTAGCGTCAGCACACTCGCAAGTAACATCCTCTACTGATTCTGATGCTGCAACTGTAACATCTTCGCAATTACAACAGCAACACTCTTCCTTTACAGGCTCTACAACAATTTTGTTGCCACATTTGCTACAATACAATGACTCTTTGTCATTCTCTGCTTTACAAAAATCACAAACAACCTTGTTCTTTGCAACTGTAATCATTTCTCTTGTCATTTCAAGATTTTTCTCAAGCTCTCTGATTTGGTCAATAATGCTTTGAGTCTTAACGTGATCTATGTCACCTACACCAGAACACTGATATACATAGTCACCTAACTCTTGCTTTTTCATTGCAATTTCTGATTTAATACCGCTTTCAGCGTATTTTAGCTTAGAAAAATCTACGATTTGGTCTGCCTTCTTACCTACATTTGTAGCAACATTTTTTGCATTGCTTACAATATCATCAAAAAAACCCATAAAAACATCTCCTTATCTATCGGGTAGCCTTATTATAACATTTGACCCATTAATAATCAATTATGAAATTGTAAACATTTGGTATACAAAAGGTTACAATATTTTTTCATAGAAGTCTTTTATGGCATCTTTTCTTTTTAGCATTTCATCAAACTTGTCTATATATTCATACGGATATTTATAGTCAAATATTCTTTCCAGCTGACCTGTTTTTGAATTTTTTAGCTTTGTAACACCACCTGCACCACAGGCAAGAATTGTATGGGTTTCGTCCATAATGTACACATTGTAAAGTCCGTCATTGCCTTGCTTTGAATATCCAATATTCTCCAAATTGCCTACCATACGACTTTGACGGTAGAGATAATATGGTCGCAAGCCTTTTTCTGATAGAACCTTTTTACAATATGTATGCATTTTTGAGGCTTCTTCTGCATTATGCTTTAAAAGTTTCATACCCTGTGCTGTAAGATTAGATGAACGCTTCATAGAAAGTGTATGCACAGTAATACTTTCTGGGTCTAGGTTAGTTATAATATCCAATGTATTCTTAAAACTTTCAAAGGATTCGTCAGGCAAACCAACAATTAAATCCATATTAATATGGGTAAAGCCTACTTCTCTTGCAAGTTTAAATGCATCTATTGTTTGCTGGGCAGTATGCTTTCTGCCTATTGCTGTTAAAATTTCATCATTCATTGTCTGTGGATTTATGCTTATTCTGTCTGCACCGCCTTGTAGTATAGCCTGTAGCTTGTCCTTTGTAATAGTATCTGGTCTGCCGGCTTCTACAGTAAACTCCTTACATTGCTCCATAGGAAAATTATTATTTATTACTGACAACAATCTTGAAAGCTGGTCTGCATTTAAAGTAGTTGGTGTGCCACCACCAATATACACAGTTTCTAATTTTAGGTTAAGATTTTTTACTATATTAGCAGTGTACTCAATTTCTTTGCACAGTAAATCTACATAAGGTTCAACCAGCTTTTTTGTTTTCTCTACAGATTGAGAAACAAAAGAGCAATAGCTACATCTTGTTGGACAAAATGGTATTGAAACATATAAGCTATAGGAATTGTCAGAGGACATTCTTAACACAGCCTGCTCGTTTTTTTCTGTTTCCTCTGCTAACTGTATTTTTTCATCTGATACTAACAGTTTATTTTTGAAATAGTCTTTTGTGTAATCTACACCGTATTCATCTGTCATTTTTCTAAAAAGTTTTATTGGACGAACACCTGTTAATATTCCCCAAGGTGGAGTCATTCCAGTATAATCAACAAGAATTTTATACAGTGTAATTGCCATTATTCTTTCTTGATATTCAGATGGTTCTTCCTCTGCTTGAGTACATACAGCAGAAACCTTTCGGCTTTTATTGTAATCATCTAAAACAAGCTGAACCATAATATCTGTATCAACAATTTGAGTTATTATTGATGGGGCTGTTACATTATCTAAATTTATATTAACATCTCTTACAATTTCAATCTTTTCATTAGGGAAAAATACTCTTGTTAGGTTTTCTATTTCGTAATGAAAAGTGTGGTTAATTATATATAATTTCATAGTTCACCTTAAAATACTGATTTTACATAAGGGTTATTAGTACGCTCGTATGACATAGTAGACATATCTCCGTGACCTGGGTAAATGGTAAAATCACCACGCAAATGGGCAAGTCTGTTTAATGAATTTGCCATATCTTTATTGCTTCCTGTAACAAAATCTGTTCTACCCATTGAGCCTTTCATAAGGGTATCTCCTGTAAAAATGCTGTTACCAATAACATAGCAACCACTGCCTACTGTATGACCTGGAGTAGATAGATATTTAATTTCAGTATTACCAAGTTTAATAACCTGACTGTCTATTAAGGTTATGTCAGGCTTAAAAGGTGTTATAGATACACCCATAACAGAAGATGCTAGATTCAAATTGCTGTCTGACAAAAATCTTTCTTCTGGCTTGCCAATAACTATCCAAGCATCTGTTTCTTCTCTTAACTGCTTTGCATAACCAATATGGTCAAAATGACCGTGGGTAAGTAATATATATTTAATTTTATCCTTGTGCTGTTCCACAAGATTTTTCATACCAACGGAGTTATCACCAGGGTCAACCACAGCAATATCTCCAGTTGATTTATCTGTTATAACATAACAATTAACCTGCAATACTCCTACCGGAAAGCTGTATATATTTATCATTTATGTGGCAACTCCTTTGAATTTATTGTTATAGTAACAGGGCCGTCATTTATTAGCTGAACTTTCATATCAGCACCAAAAACTCCCTTTTCAACCTTTTTAACCCCACATTTTTCTAGTGCAGTGCAAAAATATTCATACATTGGTTCTGCTATGCTTGGGTGGGCTGCATCTCCAAAAAATGGACGTCTGCCCTTTCTACAATCTCCGCATAGAGTAAAATTAGAAATTACCAATGCTTCACCCTGTACATCTAGCAATGACAAATTCATTTTGTCATTATCGTCGCAAAAAATACGAAGGTTTGCTATTTTATTAGCCAGTAAATCAGCCTCTTTATTATCGTCATCAGGCTCTACACCAACTAAAATTAAAAAGCCCTTGGATATTTCCCCTTTTATTTCATTATCTACTGTAACACTTGCCTGTGATACACGCTGAATAATTGATTTCATTTGGTTTGCTCCTTAAACTCTGGTAACAGATTCTACATCTTTCATATTAGATAGCTTTACAACAATACCTTTTAGGTGTTCCATACTGTTTACAGGTATGGTAAATCTAACTTTTACAACACCATTTTTACTATCTGATGTAGTTGATAAGGCAATAATATTTATTCTTAGGGACATTAATACACCTGTAATATCTGCCAGCAAGCCTGTTCTGTCGTGGGCAGTAAGTTCCAGCTCTGAATTAAAAATTTCGTTTACAGAGGTTGCTTTATCCCATCTTGCATCTACCCAGCGGGCAAAGTTCTCTGATTGTACTCTTTCTTCATAGCTTGGAACATTTTTACAGGTGCATTTATGAATAGACACACCGTTGCCTCTGGTAATATATCCTATTATTTTATCCCCACGCATAGGATTACAGCAACGAGCAAGGTTAACAAGCATATCGTCTACACCCTCGATAATAACACCGTTGCTGGACTTTGGCTTTGATGTTTTATCCTCTATAACTGTTACAGGAGGCTGTTCTTCTACCTCTTGCAACTTATATTTTTTACTGTAAAGGTCTTTAATTCTAGGGACGAATTTCCACAGCAACAAACCACCATAACCAAGAGAGGCGTAAAAATCGTCAAGATTTGTAAACTGTTTTTTCAATATTTCTTGGAAAAACTCTACACGCTCCTCCTCTGAAAGGATAATACCATTGTGCTTAAATTCCTTATCTATTTCTGCCCTACCACGCTCTATATTTTCTTCTCTACATTCTTTTTTGAACCAGCTTCTTATTTTATTTCTAGCTTCACTGGTTTTTACTTTTGAGAGCCAGTCACGCTTTGGACCAACTGTAGTTTCTTTTGTTGTTAATATTTCTACAATGTCACCAGTACGCACAACATAATCTATTGGGCAAATTTTATGGTTAACCTTTGCACCTATCATTCTGTTACCAACGGCAGAGTGAATGGCATATGCAACATCTATTACTGTTGCTCCGTTAGGTAGACTTAGAACGTCACCTTTTGGAGTGAAAACAAATACTTCTTCCTGTGCAAGGTCTGTTTTAATATTTCTTAAAATGTCGGTATCATCATCTGATTGATTTTCCAGCATTTTTCTTATCCATTCTACCTTGTCACCCATAGAATCCTTTTTATTAATACCTAGTTTGTACTTCCAATGGGCAGCAATACCGTATTCGGCTGTGTGGTGCATTTCCCAAGTGCGTATTTGAACCTCGAAAGGAACACCCTCTTTACCTATAACAGTTGTATGCAAAGATTGATACATATTAGGCTTTGGAGTAGAAATATAGTCCTTAAATCTGTTTGGCAAAGGTGTGTAAATATCGTGAACTACACCAAGAATATTGTAACAGTCGCTTAAAGAATTAACAATAACTCTTACTGCAAAAATATCGTATATTTGTTCCAGACTTTTGCCTTTCATAAAGGTTTTACGGTATATTCCGTTAATGCTTTTAACTCTGCCTTCAATATATATATCCCCTACTAAATCATGTGCTTTAAGGGTAATTTCTTTCTTTAGCTTATCTATAAAACGCTGTCTTTCGGACTCTGTAAATGCAAGTGCGTCTTGAATTTCCTTATAACCGATAGGGTCAAGATAACGAATGGACAAATCTTCCATTTCTTCTTTAACTGTTCTTATACCAAGACGATGGGCTATTGGGGCATAAACCTCCATATTTTCAAGGGCTTTATCACGACGCTTTTGCTCTTTCATACACTCTATGGTACGCATATTGTGCAAACGGTCTGCCAGTTTGATAATAATTACTCTAATGTCGTCAGACATAGCCATAAGCATTTTTCTTATATTTTCAGCCTGCTGTTGTTCACGATTGGAGAATGGAATTTTTTTAAGCTTAGTTACACCGTCAATAAGGTGAGCAATTTCTTTACCGTAATCCTTAACAATTTCGTCAAGAGATATTTCTGTATCCTCCACTACATCATGAAGTAATGCTGCAACGATTGACTCGTTGTCCATACCTAAATCAACTAAAATACACGCAACAGAGGTTGGGTGTAATATGTATGGTACTCCTGAAACTCGTCTTTGGTCACCGTGGGCAGATTCCGCAAGTTTGTATGCCTTTTCTATTAATTCAAGGTCATACTCTCTGCCACTTTCTTTTATCATTCTTTTTAGTTCTTCATAATCCTGATAATGAACCATTACCTCTGGCACTTTTATTTCCCCCTTGTGCTATTTCCCTACAAAAAATTATTCTGTAAAGCTAACCAGCTGTTTCATAATTGGTGCTGTTGTTAAATCTGTTTTACCCTGAACCGGCAACAACGCAATTTCTGTTCTACCCTTTAACTGCTTATAATCAATAAGCCCAAGCTGGTGCATAGCTGTTAATATTACCTGTAATCTGCCATAATTTATTCTTGAGTTATTTAATCTATTGCAGATAACATAAGCAGGAAATTCCCACTTTCCATTGCTTCTTAACATTTTAAATACCATGGCAAAATCTTCTCTGGTTGGTAA
>JAXKHT010000109.1:0-6725 GCA_036549705.1 Acutalibacteraceae bacterium
CCTCTACACCTAAACTTACTATTGGTATGATAAAAATAGATGACAATGTAATTATTCCAACAGCAGATGGTTTATTAAATACAACAACAAACCAATTATTGGTAAAAACTAATGATAAAATTACTTATCAATACATAAACAATACCCCCCCTATTATATTAGATAATCTTATTAAATCAGTTGATGTACAACCAAAAATTGATGTTGTTAAATATGGTATTAAATTAGCTTTTTCAACTTTTACAGAAGTGCCAGAAATATTTGATTTTTCAAATATTTCTAATATGCGTAGTATGTTTCAAGATTGTGGTTCTTTACAAACAATACCAGCAATAAATACAAGTAATGTAACTGATATGGGTAGTATGTTTCAAAGTTGTGGTTCTTTACAAACAATACCTTTAATAGACACAAGTAATGTAACTAATATGGCTAATATGTTTTATCTTTGTAGTTCTTTACGAACAATACCTTTAATAGACACAAGTAATGTAGCTGATATGGGTAATATGTTTGCAGATACTAATATAGAAACACTACCAGAATTAGATACCAGAAATGTTACATCTATGAATGGTTTTTTAAGAAAATATGGAGGAATGCAAAATTTAACCTCTTTACCTAAATTTAATGTGCCAAAACTTGGAAATATAGGTACTTATTTTTATTACAGCCAAGTTACATTGAATAACTTAACAGAAGTTGGAGGATGGGAAAATCTTAAATGTAACTGGAATGATAATAGTGGTTTGATTTGTTTACCTAATTTAACTTATCAAAGTTGTATCAATATACTTAATGGGTTATATGATTTTACAGGCAATGGTGAAACCCCAGCAAGTAATCAAGGGAAATTAAAAGTACACCCTAATTTCTTAACAACAGTTGGTGATGAAATAAGTATAGGTACAAATAAAAATTGGACTATAACAGCATAAACAAGGGTGGTTTTAATAACCACCTTTTTTGTTTATATACTTTTTATATGGAATTTATATTTTCAATAAAAAAGCTATGATATACATTAAGGATAAAGGAAATAGAACCCAAATATTCATTCCAAGAAATGGTAATGTTGATGCTGGTTATGCAACAGAGGGTGAATTAACAGAATTAGCCAATAAGGTTGATAGATTATATAATAAAGTAACTACCGAATATGCAACAAAAGATTATGTTGATGAAGTGGTTGGAACTATAAATAACAGACTTGAAGAGATTTTATACTAATGGTAAATATCAGTGAAAATTTAGAGGTTTTAGAGGGTGTAAAAAATGATATTAAAACAGCTATTGAAAATAAGGGTATTGTTATTAATGACACTACCCCATTCGTTGATTATGCCACTAAAATCAATGAAATTTCAATAGGCACTGGTGATTATCAAGATGGCTATGAACAGGGAAAATTAGACCAAAAAGCCCTTTTAGAAAATAGAACATTCCGTAGAAATGGTACATATTCCAGACCAGATGGTTATGGAACAGTTGTTGTTGATGTTCCAAGTGGTGGTACTGGTGATTATGATACAGGTTTTGAAGATGGTGTTGCTGCACAGAAAGCCAAATTAACAAATATCACAATAACATATAATGGAACTTATACCAATGAAGATGGTTATAATGAAGTGGTTGTTGATGTGGATGGTGATGAAAGCAGATATGAAGAGGGTTACCAAGATGGTTATTACCAAGGTAAAGAACACCAAAAATCATTAATGACAACAGCAACATTTACCAGTGAAGGAACATATACAAGGGAAGATGGATGGAATGAGGTTAAATTTAACCTTGGCATTTTTCCTTTTATGAAATATACTGTTTTAAGAGAATTTAGAAACAAATGGGATGGATTATCATCTGATGGAGAATTTTGGGCTGGTGATATGTACGAATATGAACAAAATAACCCTGATGTAACCTCTAATGGTATGATGTATGAAATTAATTATAATAGTCCAGTTGACAATTTTTATCATTGGAAAATTTTAAATTTAGGGGGATATGGTCTTGAAATATGGGGTAAAAAATCTTTGGTGACACCTTGGGTTTATAATGCTAATAATAGTCCATCAACAAGAATAGTATTACCTGACTACTTTTTAGGTGGTTTTGAATGTAGTGAAGTAGAATATATAAATAGAGTTTTTGAGGGAGCTGAAAGTTTAAAAGCAATTGTAACTTTAACCAATTTAGGAAAATCATTTACCAGTGTTAATACTTTAGATTTAAGTGTTTTAACTAATTTAAATGATGATTACTATGATGGTGATTGTTTTATTTTATTAGCTAATTCTGTATATGATTTTGCAGTTGATGGAATAAATGTAAATGGCATATCATATTCCAATGTGAAATTACCAACTACTGTTAGCCAAGAAGCTATTGATGCTTGGATAGCTAAAGGTTGGCGAGTATTGCAATAATGAATTAAAGGTGGTTTTTAGACCACCTTTTTTGTTGAATGACTAATTATATGGATTTTATATTTTTAATAAAATTAGGTTAAAATGCAATGTATTCTTGAACATAATACAACCCATTTCAAACGATATTATGATGAAGTTGAAGTAAAAATGGGTAAAATCTTTACTGAAACAGAATTGGATGTTTCTGGTTTGGAAGATGGTGAATATACGCTATATCTTTTGAACAATGTAAATGAAATTGTTTCAAAGGATTTAGTAAGAATTGGTGATTATACCAATACATATAAAGCAGTAAAAAAGTTTATACAATATGGAAGAAAATAAAAAGAAAATAGATTTATTTTTGGCAGCCCTTAACCCTTATATTCAAACTAATACAGTAAGTGGTGAGGAAAAGAAAATAACAGGCAAAGATTTTGTTGTATGGGGTGATAATAACGCTTATCCCCAGTTCTTATGGGATAATTATCTTAATTGTGCTACCCTACAATCAATTATTAATGGTACAGTAGATTATATTGCTGGTGATGCAGTAGAAAGTAATATAGATAAATTCAAAATCCAAGTAAATCAGAAAGGCGAAACTATAGTTGATATAGTTAAAAAAATTGCTATGGATTATATGGTTTTTGGTTCATTTGCATTACAGGTAATTCGTAACAGAATAGGTGAAATCAATGAAATCTATTGGATTGATATTAACAAATTGCGTTCTGATGAAAAGAATGAGGTGTTTTTCTATTCGGATGACTGGAGCAAAAGTTATGGTAGAGTTAAATATATCAAATATCCAAAATTCAACCCAAATGATGTTAATATAGCATCCTCTATTTTCTATTACAAAGGGCATACAACCAGAAGCGTTTATGGTATTCCAAGTTATACAGCATCAATAAAGAATGTTCAAATAGATAGAGCTATTACAGATTTCCACCTTAACGAAGTAAACAACAACTTTATGGGTTCAAAAATGATTAGCTTTAACAATGGAACACCAGATGATGAAATGAAAACTGAAATTGAAAGAAATTTGAATGAAAAATTTAGTGGTTCTGGTAATGCTGGTAGGTTCTTAATATCATTTAGTGAAAGTAAAGATAATGCCCCAGAAGTATTAAGTTTGGCGAGTGATGATTTTGATAAACGATATATTGAATTAGAGAAGAGAAATACACAACAGTTGTTTATTGCGTTTAGAGCTACGCCAGTATTATTTGGTTTAGTAACTGAAAGTAATGGATTTAGTACACAGGAATATAGTGATAGTTATAAACTATTCAACAAAACAGTTGTAAAGCCAATTCAAGATGCTATAGTTGATGTATTTGATAAAATTAATGGTGTTAAAGGTAGTATTACCATTGTTCCATTCTCTATTGATTTTGATGATAATAACGATAACAAAAATGTAGAATAGTTATGGATTATAGAAATGTACTTTTGTGTAACGAAGATTATATTAAAACATTCACCTCTATATCTGATAATGTGAGTGGTGATTTTTTAGCTCCAGCTATTTATTTTGCCCAGAAACAAGCATTGGAAGAATGTATAGGAACGGTATTGGTGCGTAAGCTACAAACATTAGTGGCAACTGGTGAAATTGATGATATGGATAATATGCCATATAAGGTGCTTTTAGATGATTATATACAGGATTTTTTAGCATTTCAAGCAGTTAGTGAGGTTGTGGTTAATACATCTTTTAAAATCAATAATTTAGGGGCTAATAGAACTGAAGATGATAAAGCCTATGGTTTAAGTTTCAACGAGGTTTACAAATTAAAGGATTATTGGAAAAATAAAGCAGATTATCTAATGTATCGTATGCAAAGATTTTTGATTGCTAACTATAACGATTATCCAGAGTTGGTTGAATATAAAACAGTGGCTGATTTACAAAGTAATTTGTATAGCAGTGCGTCTGTACCAATATGGCTTGGCGGTTGTAGAAACAAGACCAATTTAGAACCAGTGGACAGGGGGCAATATTTAAGAGATAAATATAATTTCCCATCAAGTAGCAATACAAAGAAAAAGTAATAACTAATCCATATAAGCATAAAACCCTTATATGGATTTTCTTTTACCAATTCTATGTAAATTATATTTTATTTAAAAGAAATAATTATGACTTTATACGAAATTTGCCAAGCTATGCAAGAAATAGCTATGGAACAACCAAATATTAATTATACAGGAGTTGGTGATATATATGATTTGAATGATACACCAAACCTTAAATATGGTGTGTTTTTCATCACACAATCCAGCCATATAATAGGCGAAGATACCACACAATTCCAGCTTACTTTATACTATGTAGATAGATTATTTCAAGATAAAAGTAACACATTAGAAATACAATCAACTGGTATTCAATTATTGAACAATATTATAAACCAGTTCAACTATGAATATAGCAATGTAAATGTTGAGTTTGATGTTAATTGTACAACCTTTACCCATAAATTCAGCGACTATTGCGCTGGGGTATTTGCACAGGTTACAGTTGAAGTAGATAATAATTTAGGTATTTGTGGGGGGTATTAAAGATGGCTAATTTAGAAAATACTGAAAAGGGTTTAGGTTTGCTTGATAAAGCCCTACAAATGGTTGAAAAATACCGTATCAGTACAATATTAAAAGGTATAGTTATAATTCTGCTTATAGCTGGCACAATAGGCTTTATTTCAAATCCTACTTATGTGTTTGAAAAGTACAAGCAATGGGAAGATGAACAACATAAAGAACAACTTGAATTAAGATTGCAGAATACAAACAAAATCAATAACTTATTAGATAAATCACTTTATAAAATGGGGGTTGATAGAATTACTTTGTTGGAATTGCATAATGGTAATACTGGTATTGGTGGTTTACCCTTTGCAAAATGTACCGCAACATTTGAAGTAATGGGTGATGATACATACCCAGTAGCACATCAATATCAAGGGGTAAATTTATCTTTAATGCCATTTGCCAGTTATCTATTTGAAAATGGCTATTGGTGTGGCAATACCGAAGATTTGAAACAGTTGGATAAAGCGTTATATCACAAGATAGCCAGCAATGGTACAGAACATTTTGCTGCTTGTGTTATTGAGGGTATCGATGCCCCATTAGCTTTTTTATTTGTATCATTTAATAAAATAGATGAAACCCATAGTTGTAAAGAGGTTAGGGAAAGCATCAGGCATATATCACTTGAAATAGCTTTATTACTTGAATTAGGAAAAAATTATAAATAGATATGAAATATTTTAAAGAAGAAGAATTTAAAAAATGTACACCAAGCTGTTCCATAGAAGATATGGATAAAGAATTTTTGGAGTTGCTTGATAAATTAAGGGAACAGGCTGGTATCCCTCTAATTTTAAATTGTGCATATCGTAGTAAAGAATGGGATTTAAAAAAAGGTAGAAATGGTAATAGTTCACACACTAAAGGTAAAGCGGTTGATATAAAATGCACTAATTCAACCCATTGTTATAAAATACTTAAAGCGGCAATTGAACTTAATATAAAAAGAATTGGAATTAGTAAAAATTATATCCACATAGATAATGATGAAAGCCTACCACAGGGGGTTATATGGAATTATTATTAAACATTATGAAGAAAATATACACCATACTTGTTTTATTATTTTTTCTTGGATGTGCTACAACAAAATATGTGCCAGTTCAAGGGGAACACACTATAGAAATTAGGGATAGTATTATAAGGGTTGTTGATACAGTAACCATTGAAGTTCCAAAGGAAAAGATTGTTGAGGTTATACCAGAAGTTGATACATCCTATTTAGAAACGAAATTAGCCCATTCAACAGCATATCTTGACCGAAACAAGCGTACTATCCACCATACATTGGAACACAAAAAAACAGCCTTAAAAACGCAAATAGACACCGTATTTGTAACCCAGACCAGAACCGAATACAAAGATAAGGTAGTGATTGAAGAAGTTGAAGTACCAGTAATACCTAAATGGTGCTGGTTTGTTATGATGTATGCAGCATTGATGGCTGGCATTACAATTTACAAGATTGTTGGAAGATTTAGATAAACTTTCAAACATTGAAGAATTAATAAAATGCGTAAGCAAATATAACTCTCTATTTCAACATTTGAAGTAGGGAGTTTTTTTGTTTGCAGTCTTAAAAAGCGTCTTTTAAAGTCGCAAAAAGCGTCTTATCTTTCTTATTCTTATTCTATATCTTATTCTTAATCTTATTTATATATATTATTCTTAATCTTATTTATATATATTATTCTTAATTATTAATTAATATAC
>JAXKHT010000014.1:0-10213 GCA_036549705.1 Acutalibacteraceae bacterium
GTTGTAATACCTCGCGTTTCATTTTTCAAAAAAACAGATTTTCATAATACAAAGAGCGATGTTTCTGATAATGCCTACAGATATGCAGGCTTTCTTACAGGTGACGCCTCACCTTTTAAATTTAACTTTGCAGAGGTGAAAAAAAATGTAAATACGAACAATTACTATAAAAATGTAACCTCAGCATATCTATTAGATAACCTGCCCGATATATCATTTCTACAGCTGTATTCTACTATAGCATTTCTGCAAGGTAAAATAGTAGTCAGAGATAGAAATAATAGGTTAACTATGCAAAGCTATGACAACTACGAAGTAGTAACGCTAAGCAATATAATAAGTATAGGCACAGTAGAGAGAGTAGGCCTAGCCGAGGCACAAAAAAATATAATAGATTTTGAGGAGACAAGCACCACGGCAGAAAATGACAGAATAAAAGATATATACTACACGGACAACGATATTTACAAAAAAGAAGAAGTTTTATATACCTTACCATTCAGCGAAGGAAAAGATTTGCAAGGTAATTTATTTATAAATGATATTAAAGATTTATCTGCACAGGAAGAGCTGCCAAAGTGGACAAAATATGAATTAGTAGGTGACACCTTTACTATAGCCAAAAAAAACGGTGGAATATACCTGCAGAGGGTGGCAAGCCCTTATAATGACCTATTAAGGCGTATAATGTACCACAGTACCCGAATAAATGTAACTGTATATATGAGCTTGTACGAATACAACCAAATTAAGGAAACTACTAGGCTAATAGTGCAGGGCACTATGTGCATTTGGACTTCGAGCACTTGGAACGATAATAAGGCAAAATTTGTTTTACAAAAAATTTAGTATTATATTTGCAAAGTGTTTTTTTCATACTGTTTAAATATTTATAGGTTTTAATTTTCAGATACCCGCTATTTTTTTGGCGGGTATATTTTTTTTATATCTTTGTGGTACCATATCATAAGTATTTTTCATATAAATAAGTAGCAGGCAAGCGAGCCTGCTATTTATGTATAAAACTTAAACACTATGAGAACAGAAGAACACAACCTACAAAAAGCCTGCGTTACTTGGTTTAGGCTTCAATACCCTAATTATATTATATTTGCAATACCTAACGGGGCTAAGCGCACCGCTAGGCAGGGGCACTACTACAAAGAAGAAGGCCTAACGGCAGGAGTACCTGATTTAATGATAGCAGAGCCCGTAGGTTATTTTAGTGGTTTTTTTATAGAAATGAAGACCGAGAACAAGAATAGCAAGCCCTCACCTGCACAGGTGGAAATGATTAAGAAGCTACAAGCTAGAGGCTATAAGGTGGCTATTTGTAGAAATTTAGATAGCTTCATAGCTGAGGTTACCAATTATTTTAAAAGCGCCAACCTCTAGACAAGGTTAGCGCTAATGAATTTATTTAATAAAAACAAAAAATTTATGACAGGCAAATTTACAAAAAAATTATTATATTTGTAACAAGTTTGTTAATTTATTACTTCATTTTATTTTTTGAGTGGGCAAGTAAATAACTTGCTCGCTCTTTTTTTGTACTCCTTATTTTTTTTTCAAAAATATGTATTTTTTTGTGTCAAAATTTTGGTATATCAAAAAAATGTACTATCTTTGTAATACAATCAAACACCGAATTATAAACCTATAAAAATTTACAAATATGACACTACAAGAATTTACACAGCTTACAGGAGTTAAGGTTTCAAATGATGAATATTGGGCTATTAACGAAGTTTACAACAATAGCGAAGTGACAAAACAAGAGTTCTGCCAAATATGGTGCAGAATTAACTCTAACAGAGTGGCAGAAGCCAAGGCGAAAGCCAAAAAAGAAGCGCAAAAAGATAGCATAAGAAATAAGGTAAACCCTATTTTGCTAAAGATTGAAAAGCAAATTGATAAGTACAACAGAGCAGGAGAGATTTTTAATGCTGCAGTACTTACAGAGAAAGAAAAAAACTTTTTATTAAAAAACAATCTAGTTTGTGAAAATTCATTTGAATGCTCAGCGGGAACACTGCTTATGACCATTAAAACTAATTTAAAATGTATCTAATAACTACAGGGCGCAAGCCCTGTATAAACAAGAGGAAAAGAAAATGAGAACATTAATTAAATTTATAGTAGAAAACACAGGTTACTTTTTTTTTGCTGTAGTAATAGCTAGTATAGTAGTAAGATTTTTGCAATTAATTGATAAATTGTTATGATTAAAAAAAATTATTATATTGCTTCTTGTTCCTTTGGCAAGGATAGTATTGCGACATTATTAATAGCACTTGAAAATAATGAGCCAATTAACGAAGTTATATTTTGTGAGGTGATGTTCTCCGAGACAATCTCAGGAGAAATTCCTGAACATATTAACTTTATTAATAATATAGCTATACCTTACTTTGAAGCCAAAGGACTAAAGGTTACTAAGTTAAGAGCTAAAAAAAACTATATAGACAGTTTTTTTCACCTAAATAAAAAAAGAAATAAACTTCAAGGCTTCCCGCTAGCAAAAAAATGCAAAATAAAATCAGAATTAAAGATAGCGCCAATAAAGAGCTATATTACAAAATTAAAGAAAATATATAATGTAATAGAGTATATAGGCATTACAGCAGATGAGCCTCAACGCTTTTCAGTATTAAATGCAAATAAAATTTCGCTGTTAAAAAAGTACGGAATAACACAAAAGCAAAGCAGAGAAATCAGCGAAAAAAAAGGCTTGCTAAGTCCTGTATATAAGTACACTACTAGGCAAGGATGCTGGTTTTGTCCTAACGCTTCTATAAAAGAGATGGCTCGCATAAAAAAAAATTACGCAAATTATTGGGATGCTTTGGCGAACCTGTCAAAGGTAAATAATACAATAAGCTCATATTTTAAATATAATCTTACATTTGATGAGGTAGAAGACCAAATAAATAGATATTTATATTTTAAAGAAAAAGAGATTTTTTTATTCTAAAATTTTGGTATATCAAAAAATTGTACTATATTTGCATATACAAAAAAACACAGTTACAAACCTATAAAACACTAAAAGAACTACAAAAAGAGGTTTACAACCTACAAAAAGAGTTAGAAATACGCCAAATGCTTTGCTCCCTAATTCCTGAAAAATACGCAATGTGCTTCAAACCTACTCGTCTAGATAGTGGCTACAGTATGGGCGAAGTAGTTATTTACATTTGCAACGGCAAAGAAATCTACAGAGAAGATAACCGCAAATATTATACAGGTAGAGGGGCAAAATATACACCAACACACGGAGAAATATTTGTTAACTTCACAAAAAAAGCATTACTAGAGTATTGCAAATTCTGCTATAATATCCGTGTTAAAGAAATACGCAAAGAATACAAAGAGGAAGTAGAAATAGGACAAGACAAAAGGGAATTTCTTAAAAAATACATTAGCAAAAATAGTATTGTTAAAGATTTATATATAGGACTATGAGAATAGAAAAGATAATCAAGCAGGAGCGGGAAAAGCAAGGCTTAACCCGCTACGCCTTAGCGAAAAAAGCAGGAGTTAGAGTAAACACTTTAACAGCTCTAGAAGAAAGCACTAACGACCGCCTAGAAATTGTTAAAAAAGTACTTGATAACCTGGGCTTAGAGTTAAGAGTAATAGAAAAGAATTTACTTCAATAATTATTAACCAACTAAAAAAATTAATAGTATGAAAACAGAAAATTTTAGAAATGCACTTAATTTAAGTGCCGAAGAATTAGTAGAAGTTAGCAAAGTTAAAGCTAAGTTAAATGAGATTGCCCAAGGAGATGTAAGAATTAGCGAAGTAAGGGCAGGCTTTCAATTTTTAGATGTGGAAATATACGACTACCCTAAAAATTGTACATTCAGAGTTAAAAGAGATGCAAATATTTCTGTACATACAAGTATAGGACTTGTAGAAGTTGGCACAGAGATTGGCAAAATAATTCTTAATGTTATCAAAGAAAAGCAAGAGAAAGAGGAATTTATTAACGTTAAACTATTACCACTATGATAAATATAATATTAGATATACAGCAGAATTTGAATGCGCCTAAAAATTTATACAATAAATTCGGAGGCTATGCCTATAGAAGTTGTGAGAGCATTTTAGTAGCTTTAAAACCGCTACTTGCAAAGCACAAGGCAATTATTTATTTTACCGAGCGCACAGTTGAGCAGAACGGGTGGCACTATATAGAAGCTACTGCCTGCCTAAGAGCTGAGGGCAAAGAAGAAGTATTTACCACCACAGGCTACGCCCGTGAAGATGAAAGCCGTAAAGGAATGGACGCAAGCCAAATAACAGGCTCTGCAAGTTCATACGCTAGGAAATACGCTTTAAATGCTATGTTTGCTATTGATGACGTTAAGGACAGCGATGCGACTAACACCCACGGCAAGGAAGATAAGGCGCCTGCCTCAACGCCAACTCTAGAAGATTTTGCAAAAAAAGTACAAACTCTAGACACTTACCCTAAGCTGTTAAGCTATTGGAATAGTCTAAGCACAGAAGTAAGAGAGGGCGAGGAATACAAAAAAATAATAAATGCTCGCAATGCTGAGGTAAAACAAAAAAAATAGTAACTTTCTACCTGTTGCGACTTCCTACGTTTGCCGACTAATAGCCGTAGCAGGTAGTATAATAAATAAAATAAAGATGAAGACAGAAAAAATAGCACAAATAAAAGAAGCACTTAAACACAACTTCGGTGTAATATACGACCCTAATACACATACTTATACAGATGCGCAAGGCCTAGAGCTTAGCGGTATTACAGGAATTATTAAGCAGTTTATTTGCCCTAATGCCTACGCAGATGTACCTGCAGAAGTTCTAGAGAGTGCACGAATTAGAGGTAATAAGTTGCACAGTCTACTTGAATTATACGCAAATGGCACATTTGCCAACGTAACAGAAGAAGACGCAGAGATAATAGATAATTTTAACTCTATGGCTCTAGCTCTAGAAGATTATACCTGCCTTGCTAGCGAATACGTCGTAAGTAACAACGAACTAACCGCAAGCCCTATAGACTTGTTAGCCTTAGACTATGAAGGCAACCTCGTAATAATTGACCTAAAAACAACCTCAACACTTAACGTTGATTTTGTTACTTGGCAACTAAATTTTTACCGCTATTTCTTAGAAATTCAAACAGGGCTAAAAACCGACAAAATGCAAGCCCTACACGTTTCAGGGGGAAAGGCTAAATTTGTTAAGGTGCAAAATATAGCGAATGAGCATTTAGACTATATGTTATACTGTGCTTACAATTTTGCAGAGTTTAAAAACCCGCTACAGGTAGAAGAAAATAAAATAGCGAAACTTGAAGCTATCTACAGAGAGAAGAAGGTTTTAGAAGATAAAATAAAAGCCTTAGAAGAGGAGGAAGAGCAAATAAAAGCCGAAGTAATTGCGGAAATGAAAACAAATGCAGTTAAGACCTACGAAAGTGACACTATTAGAGTGACCTATAAAAGCGAGAGTGTTAAAAATTCCTTTGATAGTAAGAAGTTCGCAGAGGCTGAGCCTGAGCTTTACAAAAACTATCTAAAAACGTCTAAAATAAAAGAAAGTCTAACTATAAAATTAAAAAACAATGAATAAGGTTACAATTTACGGCAGAATAGGCAAAATAGAAGGCGAAAGCCTACAAATTAAAGGTGAAGAAGTCCGCAAAGTAAAACTATCTTTAGCCGACAAAGTAGATAAAAATACTACTGTATGGCATAGTGTAGTAGCATGGCGAGGTACAGCGACCGTAATAGAAAGTTATTGCAAGGTAGGAGATAGGCTAATAGTTAACGGTAGCATTAGCAGTTATAAAAATAAAGAGGGTAAAGATATACACTACATTAACTGTAACGATATAGCATTTGTAGAGAGTGCGAATAACGAACAAAAAGACCCCTTCTAAAATTTAAGTCTATGAGCAAAAAAAATCTTTTAATATTCCCTTCGCTTTGGGAGGGAATAAAAGAGTTAAGCAACGAACAAAAGGGCGAATTATTTAGCGCCCTTTGTTTGAAATTTCTAGAGGGCGCAGAGCCTGAAATAATAGATACTTATGTTAAGTTTGTGTATAAGTTCTACAGCACGGCAATAGCTGACAACCTTAAAAAGTATGAAGAAATTTGCGAAAAAAGGGCCGAAGCACGCAGAGGGAAAACAAAAGAGAACAAACAAGAACAAACAATAACAAACAACAACAAAGAAGAACAAAAAAAAACAAAAATATATTTTGTTGCACATAAATAAAAATAAAAAGAAAAATAGAAAGAAGAAGTAAAATAAAAAGAAAAAGAAAAAATATATAATTCACTCGCTGACGCTGTGCGAGCGTTTAACTCTCAATTAAGTGAAAAGCTTCCTATGGTTGTCACTTTTAACGACAAGAGAAAACAGAAGCTTGCGACAAGGTGGCAGGAGTTTGAAAAAGTAGGCAAACCTCACGAAGTTTGGCGAAAACTAATTGAGATTATTAAAAAATCAAAATTCCTATTAGGCGAGGTAGGAGATTGGAAGTGTAGTTTTGATTGGCTTATAGATAATTCCACAAATTGGCTAAAAGTCTATGAAGGGCACTATAATAATAGCGACAACCAAAAAAATACAGCCTTTCAAGGTGGAAACTATAACGATAACGATTGGAATTAAATTTTAGGCTATTTCTAGGCTCTACAATCAATTTAAAAATAAAAATAGTACAAATTATCATTCAAAGATTAAAAACCTTTAAAAACGCAAATAAAATGGAAAATAACACAGAAGAAAAAAAACAAAAACAAGTGCAATATAGCGAAAGGTTAGAAAATGAGTATAAAAGAGCCTTTGAGGTATTAGAAAAAAACGGATATGTTTTTGAAAAAAGTTTGAATTTTCAAATCTCTAATTTTGAGGCTGACCTGCCAATAATAAGCAAGCTTATAGGCTTGGAAATAAAAAAAACAAACCTTATTCAGCAGGTAATAAGTTATTTAGAAAATACCAAAGGCAAACATTTATGTTTACTTGGCACTTGTGGCACAGGTAAAACCCTACTAGCCACCAAAATATTACCGCTAATTTTTTGCACTTACTTCCAAAAGATTTTCAAAGTTATAAAGGCTTGCGACCTTAACGATAGACTGCAGGAGGCCAAGGAATACCCATTTGTGGTAATAGATGACTTCGGCACAGAAAGCACTGCGGTAAACTTTGGCAACAAAGTAGAGGCCTTTAACGAAGTGATAGACAGCGTAGAGGGTAGAAAATGTTTTTTTGTGGTAACTTCAAACCTAGATGCCAACCAAATTAAACAGAAGTACGGCGTAAGAACTTACGACAGATTAAGAGGGCTTTTTAAAGTTATTCAAGTTAGCGAAAAATCAATGCGAATTTAATAAATAACGGCAGAACAGACTATACTGTAACCTATACCCTAAGAAAGAAAAGGAGAATTAATTATGCAATTAGCACCAGAAATTATTATTTGTCGTCTTCTAATATTATATGCTATATTACACATAGTAGTACTAATTAAAGATATATACAAATACAAGACTTCCGTTTGGAACATAAAAGCCCGCCGTGCTCTTCGTTCTCTATGGCAGGCAACAGAGAAAAAGATTGGGGAAAAGAAAAGCATTTTAGAGAGATTTAGCAGGGCCTTTTTTGGGAAATGTAGGACTTTTTGAAAAAAATGTAAAATTCAACTTAGAATTTAACGAAAAGCCTATTTTATTTAGAGAGATTAAAACAAGTGCTTGCGAAAGACCGTTAAGTAAAAAATTTCGTGAGATGTGGCAAGAACGAGAAGAGGGTGATGTAGGTATGAGCGATATTTATTTAAGACTAGAGGGTAGGCTAGTAGGCTTTAATAATAATTTTATATACTCTAACAAAGTATCTCCAACATTAATAGCCTCCGGAAATAGTATATTATTTGACGAGCCGAGGTATAGAAATAAAGAGGAGATAATTTTATGTAGTACCTTCCCACTTGACTATGATTTTTTAAACCAACAACCACACTATATTTGTGGAATGTCTGTACCGCCATTAATGATTGCTAAAATTTCTAACGAAGTTTACAAACAATTTTTAAGTAAATTATAAATTTTTCTCAAATAGTATGAAAACACTAAGCAACGCAGACGCCAAGCAACTAGAGCGTATATATTTGCACTTTAACGAGGTTTGCGACAAAAAAAACGATAAAACAAATAATTGCGTAAGGCTTTTAAAGTTGATTGTAAAAAAACTTAATGTTTGATTATTTTGTTTTATTTTGATGTGATTTGATTTTATTGTTGAAAACAAACATTAACAAATTAAACACTAAAAAACACACCTTTTATTATTTTTTTTTTATATATTTGAAAATGAAATACAAAATAGTAAAAATGACAAAAGCGGAAATAAAACACTATCACCCTTGTGAATTGTGCGACTGTGCGCAGGGTGCTTTTTGCTTATGCCCTGCAGAATGTCCTGCGACTGATACGGAATATATTAAAAAAGTTTACAGATAAAAAAAATTTTTTATATTTGGAAAAAAATTTTATCTATGAAAATTATTAAAGGCTTTAATTTTAGATTTAAAATCGCCAATCTAGACACGGGGAAAGATTGGCGAGTACAGATTTACGCAGGTAAGGCGTCTTATGACGTTGTAACCAAATGGCAAGGTACAGAATTAGAATGTACCTTATCCGCAGAGGTTACAGAGACTATGAGTGTAGGGTATTATAATATAATTATCTTTGAAGGCGAGAACTCTATACCGCCTAAATGTAATGTTTTTGAAGTAATTGACACTAAAAATGGGGGATGTTAAAAATGAGTTGTAAATGTAATACAATTAACATAGTTAACGATAATAACATTATTGTTGTTTCTCACGCAGACGGGAGAGACGGAAAGAGTGCCTATCAGCAAGCCGTTGAAGGTGGTTACACGGGTACAGAACAAGAGTTTAACTGCTCGTTATCTTTGCTTGCAGATGTAGCAGAGGTAAAACAACAGATTGCTGATGCAATAAAAGAGCGAGGTGGTAATGCGAATCCTAATAGTGCATTCACACAACTTGCACAGGATATAGAAGAGATACCAAATTTTCCGACAACAGGTTTTGAATATATCTCTGAGATATACCGACCAAGAACGTTGATGGAAGCATATAATAGTAGATATTACTTAAAATCTATTGTAAATAATACTATTGAGGAAATTAGTGGGAGTTATACGTTTTATTCTTGTGCTTCTTTGCAGAGTGTGCAATTTGGCTCTCTAGAACGTTGTGTTGACCCGTTTTCTACTACACCAAACTTACGTGACATTACTATACAAGATGCTGATATTAACCTACCATTCCAAAATTGGACAGCGACCAACGTAATTAACGAGGGCCCATCTGGCATAGATGAATTAAATACTAATCTATATAACAACTTACTTACAAAGTTATATGACCACAGCACAGACGGCCAAACAAGAACGTTAAGACTAGGTTGGCTTGCCTACGTGACACAAGAGAATATAGACTACGCCAACTCAAAAGGTTGGACACTAACAACATAATGATTATGACAGTAAAAGAATTGATTGAAGAATTAAAGAAATGCCCACAAGACAAAGAAGTTAATGTGTATGACGAAATACTAGGACTTTATGTTGATGTTGAAGTAAATAATAATTTAGGTTGGGTACAAATAGTAGGTAAATTTAAAGATGAATAATTATGGCACAATTACAGAAAGCACTACAGGGAATGTGGTTTTACAAAGATGAAGAGGATAAAGATAAAGGTAAATTAGTTAGAAGATTTACTGACCTAGTAGCATTAGGTTGCAATGATGTGGAGTATTCACTTTGCACCGATGCAGAGAAACAAGAATGGATAAATTCACATAAAGAAGATTACCCCGAGTTATTTGAGCTTGAAGAAAATGAGCAAGCACGATAAAAAAACACAATTAATAGAAAACCTTAGAATATGTAAGGGTATAGTAGCGAACGCCTGCGAGGTTGTGGGCGTATCTAGGGGAACTTTTTATAATTGGTGCAAAGAGGATGAGGAATTTAAAGCGCAAGTAGATGAGATTAACGAAGCTACATTAGACTTCGTGGAAAGCAAACTACTAGAGAATATAAAAAAAGGCGAGGTTACTTCAATTATATTCTATCTTAAGACCAAAGGCAGGAATAGAGGTTACCAAGAAAAAAC
>JAXKHT010000110.1:0-3485 GCA_036549705.1 Acutalibacteraceae bacterium
ACCAGAGCTCACCACAGAAGAGAGGCGTATGTACTGCTGTAAAAACTGCTACACCTAAGAAGCCTAACTCAGCTCTTAGAAAGATTGCCAGAGTAAGACTATCAAATGGTATTGAGGTTACTTCATATATCCCAGGTGTTGGCCACAACCTACAGGAGCACAGCGTTGTTCTAATTCGTGGTGGTAGAGTTAAGGATATCCCTGGTGTACGTTACCACATCATCAGAGGTACACTTGATGCTCAGGGTGTTGCAAAGAGAATGCAAGCTCGTTCTAAGTACGGTGCTAAGCGTCCAAAGGCTGGCAAGTAATTTTAATGTAATCTAAATAACCATAGGAATTAACTAAAAATTAAGACAACTAAAACAGTTACAGTACAATACAGATGTGCTTTTATATATAGATAAGAGCCTCTGTGTTGGCAAACGGGAGTTGTCACTTTCGAGTACCTATGATATCTCAAAAATTGTGAAGGAGGGAAGTAAAATGCCAAGAAGAGGTTCAGTAGCAAAACGTGACGTTTTGCCAGATCCACTATACAATTCAAAGCTAGTTACACGTCTTATCAACAACATTATGTATGATGGTAAGAAGGGTGTTGCTCAGAAAATTGTTTACGGTGCATTCGATATTATTAAAGAGAAAACAGGAAACGACCCACTAGAGGCTTTTGACCAGGCTATGGAAAATGTAATGCCTGTACTAGAGGTTAAGGCTCGCCGTGTAGGTGGTGCTACTTACCAGGTACCAATGGAGGTTCGCCCTGAAAGAAGACAGACACTAGGCCTAAGATGGTTATCAAACTATTCTAGACTTCGTTCAGAAAGAACAATGAAGGAAAGACTAGCAGGAGAAATCATGGATGCTATCAACGGTGTTGGTGGTGCTGCAAAGAAGCGTGACGAAACACACAGAATGGCAGAAGCAAACAAGGCTTTCGCACATTACAGATGGTAATAATTTAAGGAGGCTATTATGGCTAGACAGGTATCTCTTGAACAAACAAGAAACATCGGTATCATGGCTCATATTGATGCCGGTAAAACTACTACAACAGAGCGTATCCTGTTCTACACAGGTATCAACCACAAAATAGGCGAAACACACGACGGTGGTGCGACTATGGACTGGATGGTACAGGAGCAGGAAAGAGGTATTACAATTACATCTGCCGCTACAACATGCTTCTGGAAAGACAGACAGAAAAAAGATGTTAGAATTAACATCATTGATACACCTGGCCACGTTGACTTTACAGTAGAAGTTGAGCGTTCTCTAAGAGTTCTTGACGGTTCTGTTACAGTTATGTGTGCTAAGGGTGGTGTAGAGCCTCAGTCTGAAACAGTTTGGAGACAGGCTGACAACTACAAGGTACCTAGAATGATCTATGTTAACAAGATGGACATTATGGGTGCTGACTTCTTTAGAGTAGTACAGATGGTTAAGGACAGACTAAAGTGTAATGCTGTTCCAATTCAGTTGCCAATCGGTGCTGAGGAAGATTTTAAGGGTATCATCGACCTTATTAAGATGAAGGCTGAGGTTTATTATGATGACCTTGGTAAAGATGTTCGTGAGGAAGAAATTCCTGAGGATATGAAGGAGCTTGCTCAGAAGTATCACGACGAGCTAATCGAGCGTGTTGCTGAGCTAGACGATGAGCTAATGGACAAGTACTTTAGCGGTGAAGAGCTAACAGAACTGAGATTAGAACTCAGATTCGTAAGTCTACAATCGCTAACGAGATGGTTCCAATTTGTTGTGGTACTTCTTACCGTAACAAGGGCGTTCAGCTACTTCTTGACGCTATCGTTGACTATATGCCAGCTCCAACAGATATTCCTGCTATCAAGGGTGTAAACCCAGATACAGAAGAAGAAACTTGCAGAATTGCATCAGACAGCGAGCCATTCTCAGCTCTAGCATTTAAGATTGCAACAGACCCATTTGTTGGTAAGCTATGTTTCTTCAGAGTTTATTCAGGTAGCATCGATAAGGGTACTACTGTTTATAACTCAACTAAGGATACAAACGAGCGTATCGGTAGAATTGTGCAGATGCACGCTAACGATAGAAAAGATATAGACACTTGCTATGCAGGTGATATTGCTGCTGCTATTGGTCTAAAGTCTACAACAACAGGTGATACACTTTGTGACGAGAAAAGCCCTGTAATTCTAGAGTCTATGGAATTCCCAGAGCCAGTTATCAGAGTTGCTATCGAGCCAAAGACTAAGGCTGGTCAAGAGAAAATGGGTATTGCTCTTGCAAAACTTGCAGAAGAGGACCCAACATTTAAGGCTTATACAGACGAAGAAACTGGTCAGACAATCATCGCTGGTATGGGTGAGCTTCACCTAGAAATCATCGTTGACCGTCTACTAAGAGAATTTAAGGTAGAGGCTAACGTTGGTGCTCCACAGGTTGCTTATAAAGAGACAATTCGTAGCGAAGCTAATGTTGACCAGAAGTATGCTAGACAGTCTGGTGGTAAGGGTCAATACGGTCATGTTAAGATTAAGGTTGAGCCAAACCCAGGCAAGGGCTACGAGTTTGTTAACAATATAGTTGGTGGTGCTATTCCTAAGGAATACATCCCTGCTGTTGATGCTGGTATTCAGGGTGCTATGCTAAGCGGTGTACTTGCAGGTTATAACGTTGTTGACTGTAAGGTTACACTATATGATGGTTCATACCACGAGGTTGACTCATCTGAAATGGCATTTAAGATTGCTGGTTCTATGGCTTTCAAAGAGGCTATGAGAAAGGCTAGTCCTGTTCTTATGGAGCCTATTATGAAGGTTACTGTTATTGTTCCTGAGGAATACATGGGTGATGTTATCGGCGACCTAAACTCTCGTCGTGGTATGATCCAGGGTATGGAAGCAGAGAACGGTGCACAGAGAATTAACTCTAATGTTCCTCTATCAGAGATGTTTGGTTACGCAACAGATATGCGTTCAAACACACAGGGTCGTGGTCAGTATGTAATGGAGCCAAGCCACTATGCAGAGGTTCCAAAGTCTGTTGGCGACGAGATTATGGCTAAGAGAAACAGCAAGGAAGACTAATTTCTTGTAGAGGTTTACAAAAATTTTATAAAATTTTAACTATAAATTAACCTTAACCCTTGCATTTTACCAACAAAGTTGGTAAAATAGGGGTTAAGGATATATACCTAAATTTATTTTAAAGGGAGGCAATTCCAATGGCAAAGGAAAAATTTGAAAGAAATAAACCACATGTAAACATTGGTACAATCGGTCACGTTGACCACGGTAAAACAACACTAACAGCTGCTATCACAAAGGTTCTAAACCTAGGTGGTGCTGCAGATTTCGTTGATTACGCTAACATCGATAAGGCTCCAGAGGAGAGAGAGCGTGGTATCACAATCAATACATCACACGTTGAGTACGAGACAGAGAACCGTCACTATGCTCACGTTGACTGCCCAGGCCATGCTGACTACGTTAAGAACATGA
>JAXKHT010000111.1:0-12456 GCA_036549705.1 Acutalibacteraceae bacterium
GATTACAGGTATTCTTAACTCTTTTACTACCAAATTTACTAATGGTTTTACCGAAGGCTGTAATAACAAAATTAAAGTCCTTAAACGCAATGCTTACGGTTATCGTAACTTCAAGAGGTTTAGAAATAGAATTATACATATTTTTTCTAATCAACGACAGGCAACAGCTTAGTTGCCGTTGCCTGTTCTTGTTTTTCTTATTCAGGGGTTACCCCAACTATTGACATAGAGCCCCAAAAAATAAAGCACCCACAGCGGTTAAATTGTTACCAGCAACTTAACCGCCATCGATTAAGGATTTTACCAGAATCCCTAACGACTTGTGAATGCCTTTTCAGTGTGTTTAATTATACACTTTTAGGAATACATTTGTCAATGCGACTCACGAATTTCTTAATCGAAAAATTGTGGGTCGTATTGTTTTTAGTCATAAAGACAACCGAATACCCGAGTAAGATATGTAATACAAAGGTTGTTATAACAGTAATGCCAAGACTCTAGTTCTGCTGGAAACAGAACTTAACGAGCGTGCCAACATCCACAAAATGTTGCTACCTTAACAACTGGGTAAGACTATCTGTCTGTTTTAATACGTGGTAGGAGAGGCAACGGCATTAATCCGACCATCCTCAACCACAGGATAAAAACATTCTTACATCGGCTCAAGAACACATTTAACTCAAAACAAATGGTACTTATTAATAATTCCACCTCAGCTAAAGCCAAAGTGGAACTATATGATGGTGCCGGTGGCCGGACTCGAACCGGCACGGTATCGCTACCGGTGGATTTTGAGTCCACTACGTCTGCCAATTCCATCACACCGGCACAACACTATGTATTATATACTACTCTATAAAAAAAATCAAGTGTTTTTAATAAAAAAATCTCTAGTAGAATTTTAATTTTCAATTAAAATTTTATGTAACTTGAATCTAAGTAAAAGCTAAAGTATAATAGAATCAAATTGATTTTTATGATGTATTTTATATATTAGTTATTAGAATATATTTTAGTTCTAATGTACGGAATACTAATAAAAACACTATTAATTGGAGGTCATTTAATATGGGCAAGGTTATTAAAGAATTAAAATTACGCAATTTTATTATGCTTACTCTTGCAGGTATTATAAACGCTTTTGGTATCACTATTTTTTTGTCACCTGTTAAATTGTACGATAGTGGCATATCTGGTACCTCTATGCTATTAGAACAAATAACTCCAGAATATCTTTCACTTTCTGTTTTTCTTTTAATATTAAATATTCCACTATTTATATATGGATTAAAAAGACAAGGTATAGCATTTACTATTTATGCCACATATACTGTTGCTATTTATTCATTGTTTGCTTGGCTTATAACAGATGTTTTACCTATTGATGTAAGTATGGCATCACCTTTAGCTGGTACAGACCTGCTTTTATGTGCAGTTTTTGGTGGTGTTATTTCTGGTGTAGGAAGCGGTTTGGCTATTCGTTTTGGTGGTGCAATGGACGGAATTGAGGTAATGGCAGTTATCTTTGCTAAAAAACTGGGGGTAACAGTTGGAACCTTTGTAATGATATATAATGTTATTTTATATATTATCTGTGGTTTTGTTATCCAAAGCTGGATATTACCACTTTATTCTATAGTAACATATTTTGCAGCTTTGAAAACTGTTGACTTTATTGTTGACGGCTTTGATAGAGCAAAATGTGCTATGATAGTTACTGTTACTCCTAACGAAATCTGTAATAAATTAACTGAAACTTTTGAAACAGGCGTAACTAAGGTTTCAGCTACTGGCGGATATTCTAATACTGAAAAAACTATTGTATATTTTGTTGTAAACCGTTTTCAAGTTACAAAAATGAAAGATATAGTTCATAAAATTGACCCAACAGCTTACATAACTATAAGCGAAGTTGCTGATATTTTTAAGGCTAATTAATAACCCCACAACATCTATGGAATAACTAAAAATACTCTATTATTTATTGCGTATCTAGAAATAGAAATTAGCTGTATATTTTGTTAATACAGAATTAATTACAAAAAAGCATAAAAACTTAAAGGCAATACTACACAAGCTATGTGTGGCATTGCCTTTTACTATTGTTTTAATAAGGTAACAGAAGTTTAATGTAGTTTTAATATAATTTTATATTAATAGTATATCTATTAAACTATCTATAGAATAAATATCTGAAGATACAAATAATTTATATAAGCTATCTATATTGCAGTCCGAGTATTCAATTTCTTTAGAAAAGCTGTGTATCAAATCAATAACACTTTCTGTAGTTATTTTAGCACAGGTAATCTGCATTAAATAACGAATAAGGATAAAACAAACAGCAATAAATATTCCAAACTCGTATATTTGATTATTAAAATAAGTTTCCATAAAATAACGCTGAACAAAATAAACAGATAAATTTTCAAACATTTTCTCAATATTTGTATTAAGGCTGGTAGTTTTTTTATTTAAGTTAAAATGTGAAAATTTATTAACAGCTTCCTTTAATATTTCAAGCCATTTAGCATCTAGTATTTCCAGTGTTGTAAAGTCTTTTATTATATCAATGATAGTATCAATACTTTGATCTGTTTTATGTTGCTCTTTGTAAATCTGTAACAACTGCTGTGAAGTATTTGATAATTTATCTACGCTTTCAAATAATTCTAAATCTGTACAAGAAGAATCAACTAAATTTTGTATTATGTCACACAATTTTACTATTACTGCTAATCTAACAGTAATGCTATAATCTTTGATATGTAGAGTATTTAATAAAATTTCTCTAACTGATAATAAAAAATTAAGATAAATATCATCAGTTGTATATCGGTTACATATTTCACCTGTAACGCTGTTTATAAAATTTATAGAATTTTCTTCAGTTAATATTATTCTACAGGCTTCTTCACAAGCTAAACCTAGACCATTTTCCTGTACATCTTTGTAAAAATTATAATATCTTGGGTGGTCACTGCAAATTTGACATAATGATTTTTCCCCTAAATTACATATTATATCACAAAGATTATTTTCATTAAGAAAAACACAACGTTTCTGTTTTCCTAGACGGAATGAATATTCGTCATCTTTTTTGAGTATTCCATTATGTAGTTGTTTTGAAAAATCGCTTTTTATTGACATATAATATTCGTAGCTATCCTTATCTACGTTTATTTCCCAACCAATGCAACAATTATCCTTACATTTATTTGCGATACACTTAAATTTACTATAATATGATGGTTGCAAAGTCATATTCCTCACCCCTGTATTAATATTATATATATATTACACTATTTGTTATAGATTAGCAAATTTAGGTTAAAATAAAGTTATTTCGCATATCAACTAAAAATAAGCAGGTTGTTTTGTTGACAATTACCAATTACAGTGATATAATTTGTTAATAATTAAACTGTTAAGCATTAAACAAATTATGACTATTGGATAAAAAGAGGTGATGTAATGAATTGTGACTTTGATGAAGCTACAGATTTAACTTTTGTCTTGCACTCAATCAATAACATTTTAATGCGTTCAACATTACAACAAGCTAAAAAATATGGTATTGATAATTGCACTATTATGCATGGTTGGATATTAGGCTTTTTATGTGAAAATAAACAAATAGATGTATACCAACGTGACATAGAAAAAGAATTTTCTGTAACTCGTTCTGCTGTAACAGCCATAGTTAAATCTATGGAAACTAACGGTTATATAAAGCGTGTTGAAGTGGAACATGATGCACGATTGAAAAAGCTAATAATAACCCCAGAGGGTGAAGCAATGCATAAAAAAATTATTGCTATATTTAATAAGATAAACAACGATATTATGCAAGGGGTTCCAAATAACGAGTATAAAAATTTTCTCAATGTATGCACAATATTAAAAGGTAATTTAAGTAAAATATCTGAGTAAATAAATTTATTTAGCTAGGAGGATTATATGTCAGCTTTATTAAAATGTGTACGGGGTTATAAGCTGTACACTATACTTACACCTATACTTAAAATTCTTGAAGTTATAATGGAGGTTTTAATACCGCTTAATATGGCTAATCTTATTGACTATGGTATAGATAAGGGCGATATGGATTATGTGGTAAAAAACGGATTATTTCTTGTTGGATTAACTATTTTATCTTTATTTTTTGGTATTGCAGGTGGTGTAACCTCTGCAAGAGCATCAGCGGGATTTGCTAAAAATCTTAGAAAAGATATGTACTACAATGTACAAAACTTTTCTTTCTCAAACATAGATAAATTCTCTACATCAAGTATTGTAACAAGACTTACTACAGATGTATCAAATATTCAGATGTCTTTCCAAATGCTACTGGTTGCAGCTGTAAGGTCACCTATTATGTTTACCGTTGCTATTATAGCTTCTTTTAAAATTAATTCACAGCTTGCGTGGGTATATGTTGCTTGTGTACCTGTAATTCTTATTGCAATGGTAATTATAATTAAAAATGCCTCTCCAATTTTCAAGAAGATTTTTTCAACATATGATAAGCTAAACAATGTTGTACAGGAAAATGTTCGTGGTATTAGAGTTGTAAAATCATTTGTAAGAGAAGATTATGAGATAGAGAAATTTAATAATATCTCTGAAAAAATTTATGTTAAATTTGCAAAAGCAGAAACAATTATGGCAGCAGGTATGCCTGTAATGTCCCTATGTTTATACAGTGCTATTATTTTAGTTTCTTGGTTTGGTGCAAGATTAATTATTGCCAGTGGTAATAATCCTGCAGTTGGTTTTACTACAGGTCAGCTTATGAGTCTTATAACATATGCTACTCAAATACTTATGAGTTTAATGATACTTTCAATGGTATTTGTTATGATTACAATGTCTAAGGCTTCTGTAGAACGTTCTATTGAAATTTTAGAAGAAAAAAGTGATATTACCTCTCCTGAAAATCCTGTAACAACTGTAAAAAATGGTGATATTACATTTGAGAATGTTAACTTTAGCTATAAAAAAGATAGCAATAACTATTGCCTAAAGGACATAAACTTATCAATAAAATCCGGCGAAATTATAGGAATTATAGGTGGAACAGGTTCATCAAAGTCTACCCTAATTCAATTAATTTCAAGATTATATGACACAAGCACTGGTGCTGTAACTGTTGGTGGAGTAAATGTAAAGGATTACGATTTGGAAACTCTAAGAAATTCTGTTGCAGTTGTACTTCAAAAAAATGTTCTATTTTCAGGCACTATAAAAGAAAATCTTCGTTGGGGAAATGAACACGCTACTGATGAAGAAATTAAAAAAGTATGTAAGCTGGCTCAAGCTGATGAATTTATAGAAAACTTCCCTGATAAGTATGACACATATATTGAACAGGGTGGTAGTAATGTGTCTGGTGGACAGAAACAGCGTTTATGTATAGCAAGAGCTTTATTAAAAAAGCCACAGGTATTAATACTTGATGACTCTACAAGTGCTGTAGATACTAAAACTGATGCATTAATACGTCAGGCTTTTCTTGAGGAAATACCTAGTACCACAAAGATAATTATTGCACAGCGTATTTCTTCTGTACAAGATGCTGATAAGATTATTGTAATGGATAACGGTACAATAAATGCAATAGGAACTCATGAACAATTACTAGATACAAATGATATATACAGTCAAGTATATTATTCACAAATGAAAGGAGCTGAGGTATAATGGCAAAATTCAAACCAGATTCATCAAAAAAAATGCCACCAGTTGAGGGTATGCCACAAGAAAAACTGGATTTTGGTGCAATTAAACGATTAATGGGATACTTGCTTAAACATAAGCTAGTTTTGATAATTGTTATAATATGTATACTTCTTAGCTCAATTACAAATGTTGCTTCATCTGTATTTTTACAAATATTAATTGATGATTACATTACACCTATACTTGGCACTCCAAACCCTGTTTTTACAGGTATGCTTCGTCTTATACTAACAATGTGCGTAATATTTATTACAGGTACAGTCGCATCTTATTTATACAACAGACTTATGGCTGTTACTAGCCAAAAGATACTAAAAGAAATAAGAGACGATATGTTTGCAAAAATGCAGAAATTACCTATAAGGTATTTTGATTCAAACACTAACGGTGATATAATGTCCCGTTACACTAACGATGCCGATACTTTAAGACAAATGATTTCTCAAGGTATACCACAAATGGTTTCATCTATTGTAACAATAATTGCTATCTTTATTACAATGCTTGTTACCAGTTGGGTGCTTACTATAGTAGTTGTTGTTTTTATTTTCGGTATGTTGACAGTTACACAGAAAATTGCAACATCTAGTGGTAAATATTTTATGGCACAGCAACAATCTATTGGCGACATAAATGGTTTTATAGAGGAAATGATAAATGGTCAAAAGGTTGTAAAGGTTTTCTGTCATGAAGACAAAGCAAAAGAAGCATTTGACAAAAAAAATGAAGAATTGTGTGACAATGCACAAAGAGCAAATAGCATTTCTAATGCACTTATGCCATTAAACGGTAACCTTGGTTATTTGCTATATGTTTTGTTGGGCATTGTAGGTGGCTGTATTGCTGTATCTACAGGTGGCGTAGCAATTTCTTTAGGTGCTATTGCTTCATTTATGAATTTGAGCCGTAGTTTTATGCACCCAATAAGTCAAGTTTCTCAGCTGATTGGTATGGTTGCTATGGCTTTGGCTGGTGCAAACCGTGTATTTAGTCTTATGGACGAAGAACCAGAGGTTAACGATGGCTATGTTACATTGGTACGCTGTAAAACAGAAGGAGATAACATTATAGAATGTACTGAAAGAACAGGTCATTGGGCTTGGAAACATCCACATAAGGACGGAACAATAACATATACACCTTTAAAAGGTGAGGTTGTGCTGGATAATGTTGATTTTGGTTATGTACCAGATAAAATTGTCTTACACGATGTTGCCATACACGCAACGCCAGGTCAAAAGATAGCTTTTGTTGGTTCTACAGGTGCAGGAAAAACAACTATAACTAACCTTATAAATCGTTTTTATGATATTGCAGACGGTAAAATAAGATATGACGGCATTAATATAAACAAAATCAATAAAGTAGATTTAAGACATTCTTTGGGTATAGTTTTACAAGATGTTAATCTATTTACAGGAACTATAATGGAAAATATTCGTTATGGTAAATTAGATGCAACTGATAAAGAGGTTATTGCTGCTGCTAAACTGGCAAATGCAGATGACTTTATAAGAATGTTACCTGACGGATATAATACAATGATTTCCGGTGACGGAGGAAGATTGTCACAAGGACAGAAACAGCTTATTTCTATAGCAAGAGCCGCTGTTGCAGACCCACCTGTTATGATATTAGATGAAGCTACTTCATCTATAGACACAAGAACAGAGTCCTTAGTACAGGCTGGTATGGACAGCTTAATGAAAGGTAGAACAGTATTTGTTATTGCACACAGACTTTCTACCGTTAAAAATAGCGATGTTATTATAGTTTTAGAAAAAGGTAGAATTATAGAGCGTGGCAACCACGAAGAGTTAATTGCACAAAAGGGTAAGTATTACCAGTTATATACAGGTGCATTTGAGCTTGATTAATACAAACTAAGCAAGGGCATTGTAGCTAACAACTACAATGCCCTTAATTCTTTGTCTGTAATATAATTATAATCTTACAGAAATATTTTCTTTATGTAAATATTCTTTAAGTGTAGGGATAGGAATTTCGCCAAAGTGGAATAGTGATGCTGCTAATACTGCGTCTGCCTTGCCGTCTGTAAAGGCATCCTTGAAATGCTCTAATGCTCCTGCACCACCAGAGGCTATAACAGGTATTCCAACACTTTCAGAAACAGCTTTTGTAAGCTCAAGGTCATAGCCTTGCTTTTGCCCGTCACAATCCATACTGGTTAGCAGTATCTCCCCTGCTCCCCTTTTTTCAACCTCTTTTGCCCATTCAATAACATCAATACCCATTGGTATTCTGCCACCGTTAATGTAAACTTCCCAGCTGTTGCCATTGCGTTTGGCATCAATAGCAGCAACTACACATTGACTACCAAATTTATACGCAGCCTCGTTTATAATGTCTGGACGTTTTATGGCAGCGGAATTAACACTTACCTTGTCTGCACCTGCACGAAGAATTTGAGTAAAATCCTCAACTGTTCTTATTCCACCACCAACTGTAAAAGGAATAAAAATACTATTTGCAACTTGGCTTACAATGTCTACAATAATATTTCTTGCATCAGATGATGCAGTTATATCAAGCAATACCAGTTCATCTGCACCTTGCTTATCGTACTCAATAGCACATTGTACAGGGTCACCTGCATCTCTTAAATTTACAAAGCTTGTACCTTTTACAACTCTACCGTTTTTAACATCAAGACAAGGAATTATTCTTTTTGCATACATTATAAAAGCACTTCCTTTCTATCAGCCATATCGGCAAAGTTTTTAAGAATTTGCAAACCTACTTTGCCACTTTTTTCAGGGTGAAATTGTGTAGCCATTATATTTTTATAGGCTACTGAGGCATCAATAATAGTTCCATATTCTGTTTGTGAGGAAACTATATCAGGGTTACTTGCTCTTAAAAAGTATGAATGTACAAAATATACATAAGGGTTATCCTCTATTCCCTTAAATAATCCATCTTTTTTCTTTATATTTAAAGAATTCCAACCCATATGTGGTATTTTTAGTGTACCGTTATTATTAGGAATTTTTGTTACTGTTCCGTCTAATAAAGATAAGCCACTTGCATTTGGGCTTTCTTCACTTGCTGGGAATAAAAGCTGTAAACCAAGGCATATTCCTAAAAAAGGTTTACCTGTTGCAACAAAGTCCTTAACAGCTTTATCTGCATTGCAAGATTTCATACAATTCATTGCATCTTCAAAGGAGCCAACTCCAGGTAAAATAGCACCGTCGGCATTTAGGATAGTATTAATATCTTTTGTTATTTCACATTTACAGCCTATGTAATCCAAAGCCTTTACAACACTTTGTAAATTACCAGCACCATAATCAATTATAGCAATCATATTATCGTCCTTTTCATTTAAATATACATATATAATATCACAACAGCGAATTTCTTGCAACTGATATTAAATTAATCTTCATTTACTATACAGGACAAAATAGGGTATTTGAATATTATATGAGATTAGCTATGTGTAGCCTGTATAATCACATAATAATAAATAAACGCTGACCAACTTTACTATAGTTAATCAGCGTTTTGAATTATTCATCTAAAAAATCATCTAAGTTAGTAACAATGTTTTCAATTTCCTCTTCGTTCTCTATATTGCCTGTACCAGATGAGCTACTGGAAATATCGCTTTGAGAAGTACTGGAAGAGTTATTATTAGAAGAACTGCTAGAGTTAGTGTTTGATGTACTGCTTGATGTAGCACTTGATGGGGTACTACTTGATGTATTATTTGAAGCACTGTTTTGAGCATTGGTGGAACTATTACCAGTTGAATTTCCAGAATTGCCAGTGTTTGAATTGGTTGAAGTAGAATCCGATGAGCTTGCAGTATCTTTATTATACTGGTGACCATTTATATATAGTGTGTCATCGGTTACTGCCCACTTGTCAGCAGGAACTGAATTTATTGTATTATCAGAATCGTAATACTCAAACACTTGTGAATTGGTATTTTGCTCACCATCACTATTTGGTGTTACTGTAAGAGTATTATTCTCATCAACTTCGTATGTTCCTTGTACTCCACCAATAATACAGGTGCCATCATCATTAAAGTCAGCAGTAACGTCGTCACTGCGTTCTCCCCATTCCCCTACAATATCTGTTGCTGGTTTATCAGAAAGTCCATTTGTATCTGTAGTTTCTTTTCTACTGCAACCACAGGCTGTTAAAGATATTGCACTTGCAGATAAAATTGCAACAGCTATAACAGAAGTTATGAATTTTTTCATATATGTTCTCCTTGAGTTTACTATAAAAGCTGATTATATGTTACAGAATGCCTAACACACAACGCTGAATTAGAATATTATCCTTTAGCCCAATATTACCGTCATTATTATAATCGGCTACATATTGCTGTCTTGTGTCTAATTTAATTAACTTTACGCAATAACGCTGAACCATAATAACATCTTCTGGAGACACTTTTCTGTCTTCATTTAAATCGCCTTTTAAGACTTTTACTAGATTATTTTTCTTATCAATTAAATTATTAATTTCTGCAACAAGCTTAGAATTAGACTGTGAAGCTGTTGCTAACACATTTTCTGCTTGTTGAATTGCAGTTGTTAATACAGCAAGTGAATCAAGTGTATACATATAAGATTTATTGTTAATTACAGCATTGCACTCTGAAATTTTAGCCTGCAATGTATCATATGACTTTAAGCATAGTGCGTTTACAGCGTTGTTTAGGTTGTTATTTGCATTTGTCACAGCATAAGCATCTTTAGAATTTGCTGATATAAGCTCCTGTGCAGTATTTAAAGCTGTTTTTAACTTTGAAACTGATGAAGCTGTATAAATAGATTCTTGTTTAAGGATTTCTTTTACATTAGCTACGCTGTTTTCAAGAGTAACCAAGGATTTTAGCTTTAACGCATCAACTGCTGATTGTATATTTGCAATAGTTGTTTCGATTTGTTTTTGAGTTGCAAAAAAATCATCTCTTAATTGAACTGATTCATTATATACCTTTTGTAAATTTTTAACGCCTTGTGCATCGTACTGATTTGATTCCTCAAGAATATATTCAGTTGCTGAAAGATAGGCATTTAGAGTTGATTTATCTACACCATCTAAAGCTATAAAAGGTATATTATTAGCTTTAGCAAACGCCTGAGCAGAAGAACCGCTTACACCATAAATAGTAAGCTGTGTACAATTCTTAAAAGCGGTTGATGAAATTCTTGAAATTGAAGCTGGTACATATAGTTGCTTTAAAGAGGTACAATCCATAAAAGCGTACTCTCCTATTGAACCTATAGTTGATGGAAGTATTACTTTATCTAGACTTGTACAACCTGTGAACATATAGTTTGGAATATATGCAAGTTTACCCTCTTTGAATGTAATAGTCTGCAAAGAAGTACAATGAGCAAAGGCTAAAATATCTATTTCTGTAACACTGGCTGGAATATTAATTGTTTTTAATCCAGTAGAGTTATAAAAGGCACTGTTGCCTATTTCTTCTAAGGTTGCTGGCAATATGTACTGCTGTACAGTTGAATTATCTCTTAATGCACTGGTTCCTATAGATGTAACCAACTTTGCATTTAGTGAAGATGGTATTGTAACAACAGTTTCTGATTGAAGAATTCCGCCTTGAGTTATACCTAAAATTCTCGCCTCTGAATAATTAACAGTTTGGTAATCAAAACCACCAAAAGATGTACTAACAGCTGATACAGGAATAGCACATAAGCTGACAATAATAAGAGCTGTTAATAATACGGATAACAATTTTTTTAACATCATATAATAACCTCCTTAATAAATAAAAAGACACCAATAGAAAATATTAGCAAACAATCTTCTATATGGGAAGCCTACTCTTCTAGTTAATTATACTACATAAACTTGCATAATTCAACTTTTAGATAAAAAAGGTAAGCCAAATTCAATAATTGACTTACCTTTTTAATCTAAATTTTAATAATTATCTATAGCAGAAATACATACCATCAACACAAGAATGAACACCAGAGCCTTGTACAAAGCCAGCTTGATATACTACATTTTTTGGCAACGGTCTGTAACCTTCAAGTAATTTTCTTGCTTTGTCATAGCATCTTTCAATAGCACCTGCTGTTATTGGGTCTTTAGCATTAGGAATTGAAACGCCAGACCAATACATTGTGCCATATTGTCCTCTACTTGTAATTACGTTACGAATTGAATTTGGGAAATCTGGTGAATCAACACGGTTTAATACAACATTACCTACATAATACTGTAGTGTATCGCTACAATATGTTGAACCAGCCTCTTGCCAGATAACCGCAGCAAGGCAGAACAAATCATCCTCTGTATATGAACCTACTGTAACCTTACAAGTAGCTTTTTTACCATTATAAGTAGTAGCAGTTATTGTAGCTGTACCTTCAGTTGTACCTGTAACAATACCACCTGATGACTTAACTGTTGCAACCTTTGGATTACTTGATGTATATTTAACACTGTATGAAGCAGAACCACTGGAAACCTTTGAGTTCAAATCAAAGGTATTACCTGTTTTTACTGACAATACAGACTTGTTCAAAGTAACAGATGTAGGTGCTTTTTTAATAGTAACAGTACAAGACACAGTTTTGCCGTTATATGTTGTAGCTGTGATTTTTGCTGTGCCTGTTGACTTTGCAGTTACTAAACCACCTGATGTCTTTACAGTAGCAACAGCTGAATTATTTGTAGAGTACTTAACAC
>JAXKHT010000112.1:0-16192 GCA_036549705.1 Acutalibacteraceae bacterium
CCACATTATTATCACCCCTTCCGTACCTTTATTATACCATATTTCCTCTCTGAAAACAAAAAAACAAAGCCCAATATTGGTGCTTTGTCTACAGTCTGAAATGAAGCACAGCATAAGCCGTGCTTCATTTTTTACAGCGTTTTATCAATTAGAATTTTCAATTCTTTTTTTAAGCTTTTCTTTGTTCTGTTTTTGAGATTTAATTACTTTCATTCGTGTAAATTCTTCTCTTTCCATTTCGTCCAAAGAATCTGAAATAAATTTAACACTTGCTTCAAAACTAGGAATCATAATATTTTTTAGAGCGTTTGCTCTTTTTTGTGTTTTCTTTATTGCTACAGCCAATCTGTAAACACTGTTTTCCACCTCTGCTAAATCCGCAGTTAACTTTTTAACCTGAACAAATTTAAGGCGGGCATCATCTAGAACATTTAATGTACCGTACATACCATAATCTAATGAAATTTTACTATCGTCACAGTTAATAGTAACAATGGGGATTTCTACACCCATTACACTTCTATAGCTAAGATGGAGAGAGTCTTCTACCGGTATGGCATTGGCTCTGGCACTGTTAAAGCCTATGGTAATGTTTGCAGTTTGCAAGCATTGGTAAGCCTCGCTGTATTTATCATCTATCTTGCTTTGAATTTCGTTTGCTTTATCAATAAGAGTCATCATTTCTCTAATAAGAATATTCCTCTTTTTATCCATAAGCTCATATCCAACTTTAGCAAGTGCTAATGATTTTTTTGTGTTAATAAGGTTACCTTTAGTTGCAGCAGTTGAATTTATCATTGCCTTTCACCTACCCTTGCAAATAGCTTTTAAATTAATAATTTTATTTTATAGCTTCAGCCTGATTATTCTGTTGCTCTTGCTGATGTTTTTCTTCTATGTCTTGAATATAATGGGCATTAAGAGTTTCATCATCTACTCTGTCAAGCTCGTTCTTTGGCAGATAAGACAGCAACTCCCAACCTAAATTAAGACTTTCTTCAATAGTTCTGTTAGCATTTGCACCTTGGTTTACAAATTTTTCTTCAAATAGCTTACCAAATTTAATGTAACGCTTATCAACAGCGGACAGCTCTTCCTCGCCTATAACAGATGACAATGAACGAGCCTCCATTACCCTTGCATATGAAGCAAAAAGCTGATTAGCCACAGCCTGATGGTCTTTTCTTGTAAAGCCCTCACCTATACCGTCTTTCATCAAACGAGAAAGAGATGGTAAAACTGAAACAGGTGGGTAAATACCCTGTGCCTGTAAACCTCTATCAAGAACAATTTGACCCTCTGTAATATATCCTGTAAGGTCTGGAATTGGGTGTGTAATATCGTCATTTGGCATAGTAAGAATAGGAATTTGTGTAACAGAGCCTGTCTTGCCTTGTACCATACCTGCACGCTCGTACATAGATGCAAAGTCGGAATACAAATAACCAGGGAATCCTTTTCTACCAGGTATTTCACCCTTAGATGTACTAAATTCACGCAATGCCTCTGCATATGATGTCATATCTGTCATAATAACAAGCACGTGCATATTTTGCTCAAATGCAAGATATTCAGCAGTAGCCAAGGCACATCTTGGTGTTAGAATACGCTCTATGATAGGGTCATTAGCAAGGTTTAGGTACATAACAACTCTTTGTAATACACCAGATTTTTCAAAACTTGTTTTGAAATAATCTGCAACATCATTTTTTACACCCATAGCAGCAAAAACTATTGCAAAGCCCTGTCCAGCTTCGTCGGCAATTTTAGCCTGTCTTACAATTTGTACCGCAAGCTCGTTATGACTCATACCAGAACCAGAGAAAATAGGTAATTTTTGACCACGAATAAGTGTCATAAGTGTATCAATAGTAGAAATACCAGTGTTAATATAGTTTTGAGGATATATTCTTGACACTGGATTTATAGGAGAACCATTTATGTCGTAACGCTTTTCCGGAAAAACCTCTCCTAAACCGTCTATTGGCTTACCTGCACCGTTAAATACTCTTCCAACAACCTCTGGTGATAAAGAAATCTCCATAGGGTGACCTGTAAGTCTTGTTCGTGTATTGGTAAGAGATATAGAACGAGTACCCTGAAAAACCTGAACTACAATTCTTTCGCCTTCTATTGTAACAATTCTGCCTTGTCTGGAGCTTCCGTCCTCTAAGCGAATTTCTACAACCTCATCAAAGAAAGCGTCTTTTACTCCGTCTATAACTATTAGTGAACCGTTTATTTCTTTAACGCCCACGTAATCTATAATCATTGGTGTTACCTTCTTTCAACGCAATTAACCTTGAACTGTAGTAATAGCCGAAATTTTTTCGTCTATTTCTTTTATATAATCATCAAACATTTCAAGCTTTTTATTTGGAATGTCGTACTTCATTTTTAACAGTTTATCAAACAAACCTTGCTCGATTACTCTATTAATAGGAATGTTAGCACTAACAAGATGTTTACTGCGTTTATATAAATGTAGAATAGTTTTCATCATTAACAGCTGTTTTTCGATAGATACATATGTATCATCTGGGTGGAACGCATTCTGTTGCAGATAGCCTACTCTTATAACTTTTGCAATTTCTATAACTAATTTTTGGTCGTCTGGTAGTACGTCTGCACCTATTAATTTAACAATCTCCATTAGAGAGCTTTCTTCCTGTAATATGGAGCTAATACTGTTACGACAGGTAATAAATTCTTGACCATAATTCTTAACAAACCAAGGGTCAAGGTCGGTAAAATATTCACTGTAGCTACCAATCCAGTTAATTGCAGGATAGTGTCTTGAATATGCAAGGGACTTGTCCAATGCCCAAAAACAACGAATAAATCTTTTTGTATTCTGTGTAACAGGCTCTGAAAAGTCACCACCTTGAGGTGATACAGCACCGATTATTGTAACGGAGCCTTCACCATCGCACAGTGGAGTAACTCTTCCTGCACGCTCGTAAAATTCTGCCAGTCTTGATGGAAGATAAGCAGGATAACCCTCTTCCGCAGGCATTTCTTCAAGACGACCGGAAATTTCTCTTAGTGCTTCTGCCCATCTTGATGTTGAGTCTGCCATTATAGCTACATCATAGCCCATATCTCTGTAATATTCAGCTAATGTTACACCTGTATATATAGATGCTTCTCTTGCTGCAACAGGCATATTAGAGGTATTTGCTATAAGAACAGTTCTGTCTGTCATTGGGCGATTATTTTTAGGGTCAATTAGCTCTGAAAATTCTTCCAAAACCTGACTCATCTCATTACCACGCTCGCCACAGCCAACATAAACAATAATGTCGGCATCACACCATTTTGCAATTTGGTGTTGTGTCATAGTTTTACCTGTACCAAAACCACCTGGTACAGCTGCTGTACCACCCTTTGACACAGGAAACAGGGTATCTATTACACGCTGACCTGTAATAAGTGGAATAGTTGGTGCTAATCTTTCTTTAACAGGTCTTGGAGTTCTAATAGGCCATTTTTGGCATAGAGTAAGGTTATATTCGTCGCCACTGTCAAGCTGTAAAACAACAATAGTGTCATTTAATCTATACAGACCATTTTTAGCAACAGATTTAACTGTACCATTAACCTGTGGTGGAACCAGTAGTCTGTGTTCAACAACTGGTGTTTCTGGCAGAGTGGCGTAAATCATACCTGCTGTAAGTCTGTCGCCTTTCTTTACCTTTATTGTAACATCCCACTGCTTTTCAATGTCAAGTGAAGGAACTGAAACACCTCTGGATAGAAAAGCTCCACTTTCTTTAGCAATAGCACCTAGAGGACGCTCTATACCGTCAAAAATATTTGTAATAATACCAGGGCCAAGTGTAACATTCATAGGGGCACCTGTACCAATAACAGGGTCTCCTGGTTTTAGTCCAGAGGTTTCTTCATAAACCTGTATAGTTGTTATTTCGTCTGAAATAGTAATTACTTCACCAATTAGTCTTTCTTCTCCTACATAGACCATTTCCATCATAGAAAAAGATTTTGTTTTTAATACGGTAACAACAGGACCATTGATACCATAAACAACATTATGATTTTCCATTAAAACCATTTCCTTTCAATGGAGTCTTTATACTTGTATTACTTTATTTGTAGTGTTGAATTAGCGTAAAACCAATCTTTCTGTAATTCCAGCTTTGTATCTAGTGTTTTATCAATAGAGATTTCTTTGCTTGGGCAGTATGCTCTAAATCCACCCAATTTTATATCTTCAACCTCTTTTGCTGTACAAGTTCCCTTAAAAATTTTTGTCAATTTATCAGCAAACTTCATATCGCTTTTAGATAAACAAAGCTCTACTGGTGCATCTTCTAAAAATTCTGCACACTGCTGTGCATCAGTTACCAATTTTTTCTCGTAATCTGATGTTTTTGTATATTCCTGTAATTTTGTAACTGCCCTTGCGAAAATTTCCTTGGTTATTTCTTGTCTTCTTTTGAAAATTGCCAAATTTCCATCTGCTTCTTTTTTCGCCATATCTGCTGATATTGCAAGACGCATTGCATCTTGCTCGGAATGAATAAGTTTGTAGGCATCTCTTATGCCTTCCTCTTCAGCTTTTTCAAGCATATCCTTTTCAAATTGCTCTGTTTCGCAAAGCAATTCATTCTTTTGTTGCTGAGCGTATTTTTCAAGAGCAGATAAGAATTTACTTTCATTTTCACTCAAGGTTTTATTAGCAGGTTTGTCGTTAGCCATAGTAGGTAACTCCTCTTCCTTAAAAATTTTATAATTTTATTCCAATAGCGTCCTGAACATACTTTGTTATAGAGTCCTTTGTTCTACCGTTACCGTGTCTGTCTGGAATCTCTACAATAAGAGGTCTTGAACGATGCAATTTTAAATCGTAAATCAATTCTGGACATAAGGATACTAGTCGCTCTGTCATAAGAACTACTGCTATATCCTCTGTATCCATTGCCTTTTGAAGTGACTGACGAACCTCATCTTCCTGATGTACCACTACACCCTCTATACCGGCTAGTCGCATACCAAGTTGAGTGTCAACATTGTCACTAATTAAGTAAAAACGCATAGCTTCACCATTTTCGTAATTTTGTGGAGTAGGAAATTTTATGCCACAATTATAACATTTATACTTTTTTCAAAACACCTCCCTTTGTCAAAGGGAGGTTTAAATAGTTTCCTAATTATCCACCTGCTGTTATTAAAATAAATTAGATTAAAACTAAAAGATTTTTTAATTTATTGGGTAATAATTAGCACTTTGTATAGATAAGAATTGAAATTAACAAACCGTAAATAGCTACACCTTCACCAAGCACAACGAAGATAAGTGCTCTACCAAATGCTTTTGGGTCTTCTGATGTAGCACCAATAGCTGCAGGTGCCGCACCTGCAACGGCAATACCTGCACCAATACAAGCAACACCTGTGGATATAGCACAAGCAAGTAATCCTAGACCATTTGAAGCTGTTGCTGTTGCTGTGGCTGTGTCAGCAGCACCAGCAATCATTGGGAAAGCTACACAACATACAAGTACAGCGGCAAATGATAAAATTTGTAGCAAAACAGTCTTTTTTCTTTTAGCACCACGATTTACAGCCTTTTTAGCTGCTAGAGCAGTTGCAACAATAACGATAATTGGTAATAATAAAAGTAATAGTTCCATTGTGAATTATCCTCCTTAAATATAATTATTAAGCTATTTTTATAAAATGCTTTTCTTAATTTGATTTTACTCTTTCAAGTACAACAGGCTCAAAAGGTCTGCCTGCACCGCTATAGAAACGGCTGAACATCTCGTAAAATTCCAAACGAAGTGTTTGAATAGAAACCAACAAGCCCTCAAGAGCTATAACAAATAGATTTCCAAAGACTAATACAAGAATTCCACCAATACTTGAAACTCCACCTACTAATTCAATAAGTGTAAATACAACAATCATCATACCTGCGTGTACCATAGTAAAGGCACCAACTCTTAGGAATGACATTGTATTTGATAGATATGAAAGAATAACTTCTATCATCTCGAAAGAGCTTTGTGCAATGTATCCGCCCCATTGTTCTGGTTGCCAATTTTTCTTGCCCTCTGCCAACTTACCAAGAGGCTCTGCAAGGAAAATTGAAACCAACGGTAATATAATAAGGAAAAGTATTGTTAAAATATTAAAAATGTTTATACCAAACATAAATAATAAAACTATTCCTGCACAGGCTGTTGAATATAAAATTAAGCCTGCAAAACCATTTGAACCAAATATTGCACTAGCCAAGTCACCTTGTTTAAACGATGAATAAATATTTAGGCACATAGCCAATATTACCAGCAATATACCAATAGCTACTGACGCAAGAATGATATGAATAATGCTATGCCCCATTACTTCTATTGGTTTTTCTTCTAAGCCAAATAGAGCTTTATACATACCGTTAAATGTTTCTTCAAATCCGAAGAAAGAACCAAACAGCAATCCAAATAACGACGAGCTTACTCCACAAGGAACAAGCACCTTACCTACTTTCATTCCCTTTAATCTATACATAATAATACCTGCTATAGCAAGTACAATTCCGTGACCAAAATCGCCAAACATAGCACCAAAAAGAATTGTATAGGTTATAGCAACAAAGGTTGTTGGGTCTATTTCGTTATACTTAGGTACACCGTACATATCCACATAAAATTTATAAGGCTTTGAAAACCAATTATACTTTAGCTTTACAGGTGGAGATTTTTCCATATGATTTTTAGCGTCATCCACCTTACACTCTACGCTTTTTATGGTAGCTAATTGATTTTCAATAGACTTAATATTATCAGCTGGAATCCAACCACAAATTATAAAGCTATCTCTATTGCCTTTGTGAAGCATTACACTGCTTTTTATGTTTTGAAAAACTGCTTTTTCGTTTAGCTTTGTGTAATATTTCATAGTTTCTTCAAGATTAGTTGATGTGAAATCTTTTAATTCCTTTTCAGCATCTTGCAGATTTTTCTCTAACGACAATTTCTTTTCGTGCTGTAGCTTTATATACTGCTCTGGATTACCATTTACATCAGAAGTGTCATATTTTTCAAAAAATAGTCCTGAAAAAATTCTATCTACATCTTCTTCTACTTCGATAGGTGCCATATAAACACCCCAGCAATAATTATCTTGAGTAGTTGTAGGAAAAAACATTACATATGGATTATCCTTATAATCTGTTTCAAGTCTTTTTAGGTTTTCCACTGGTATTCTACCAAACCTAGGCTTGATATATTGACAAGCTCTTACCCTGTCCATATCCAGCTTTACTCCTACGAAATGCGATGTCTGTTCTATATTTTTCTTGCAACTATCTATATCCTGTTTTATTTGGCTGATTTTTTCTGTAAAGCTTTTAAGGTTATTTGTATAGTTCTTTACATAATCAGTTAATTGATTGCTAGACACCTTAAAACCAAAAATATCTACAATTTTAGGTTTGATATTTGCAGTTGAAAGTGAATTTTCAAATTCTGTTAATAAATCCGTATAAATGTTTTGCTCAATATAATTTACAAAACCATCTGTATTTGCATAAAAGCTAGTAACAGGCTCTGGTTGAAATGACTGTGATTCGCCCAAAATTTGAATCACGCTATTCAAATCTTCCTTTAAGCCTACTATACTTACTACTTTCATTGGAGAAACGGACATAACTCTCCCCCTCCTTTTTTATTAATTTTTATTTGTTACTTACACTATAATGTTACTTACAATATAATCACTTATATATAAGCATCTTTTTGATTTCTTCTGAGCTTACCTTATAGCGTACACCCTCTATAATATGAATAATATTCTCTAATTCATTTTCTGCCAATGCGTGGTATGCTACCAACACAACTGACGGATTAACAGAGAAGTACATTCTTTTATAGCTTTCCATATATAAGGCTATTTTAGGAATTTCGCAGGTAAAATCATAATCAAACTTAGACATAATTCTTCCTGCTGATGTTTTTTTCATTACAGAAAATACCTCTTTTGTATCTTCTGCTTGGCACATTTCCTGTATTTGCTTCTTTTTAAGTGAACCAAAAGGAAGTAATTGCTTTTTTATTTCTTCTGGTTCCATTCTATAATATTTCTTTAACCTTATAATTCTTGTAAAATTTCTAAGGTCAAGGTCAATATCAAACAATTTTTTCAAATCGTTATGCTCTGCACCCTTTGTCTTGTCAATAATATTATACACTGTTTTAAACAGATGTGAATACAAAGCATTTTCAATTTCATATAATTTAATTTTCTCGTCTTTTGCAGGCTTAAAAGGAAGCAAAATCTTGCTGTATACAGACTTGCCTAAAGCTGTTAAAAATTCGTCATAGGTATTTACTGTTGCAATAGCCGAGAAATTAATAGAAGATACTCTATTAAAATACTTAGGCATTCTGCTACTGAACATACTTTGGTCACCTGCATTTAACAATGTTAGAAAATTCATTATCTGAGATATTTCAGTTTTCATTATTGTATACTTTGCAAAATCTTCACCTATTGTTTTTTCATATCTACACAAAGCTTCATATTCTTCAAATAATCTTTGTCGTAGAATATCTTCCAACTGAACACGATGAATATCTTTATCGCTTAATTTGCTTAGCAAAGGTGCGTACTTTTCTATACCCTTTAGGCAAGTTAGAATTTCTGGCACAGTATTACAGGACAACAGCTTTGCGTAATCATTTTCTTTAAGCCGTTTGCCATACATAGCTCTTGCTTTGGAAAAAATGGCATTAGATGCATAATTTAATGCCAACACCACCACTTCCTTTCATTAATTAAAAATGAATAATAATTATTACTTGTCTATAACATTAGCAACAATTAAATCAACCCAACGCTGACCATTTTTTTTGTACTGGTCGTTTAACATTTTAAGAGATTCTTGTTGTTGTGCATTTATCTGTTGCCACTTTTTTTCAGCAACATCACGCTCTGTTTTTTCGTTCTTTTTTATTCTCTCTCTGGCACGGTTAATATAGTCGTTATAAATATCTTCTCTTTGTTTAGTGATTTTTTTGAAGGAATCTGCTTTTCTTTGTTCAGCTTGCTTGGTTTCTATACGAACCTTTTCATCCATCTCGACTATCATAGACAACATATCTTCCATTCTAAACGCCTCCTACATATTAAATTTTAAACTAAAATATATAAAAATAATCATATAACAGAAGATTAGAGGTATATTTACTTTTATAATTTAAGTTAAGGGTACATAACCACACGGAAGTAATTTTACCACCACCAAACACGCTTTTCAAGAGAAATTTAAAAAAGGCTATTTAATTCTTCAAAATACATAAAAAGTATGGTCTTGGTACAAAAATACAATACTAATAACTAACAAAAATAAATGGTCGACAGCTAACTGACTGTCGACCTATATATTTAGGAAAAATTATATTCTGTATTAGTATAAAAATAAATGTGCATTGGGCTACGAATTTATACCACCGCAAACCATCGGTCAACATTACGTCTGTTCCTTAATGCTTTACTATACGTACAGCCGATTGCTGTACCTTGACACCGTCTGCCAAGAAGCCTTAATTTTATACTCTAATAACAAGCTACTGTAAAACTAATTACATCACTTAATAATATTCAATTTTAAGTCCATTCGTATAACCAGGGTATATATATCCCTATCATATACTATGTATTTTCTAAAATCAAGGTAAAGATAAATATAACTAACAAGCTACATATGCTAAAAATGTTGTTATTCTCTAAACCTATATTTTTTACTCTTAATTGATATACTTTACCCTAGTTATACGATTACAGCCATCATCACAAGACGACAGCTTATTGAAAATTCAGGTTTCTGTTCGCCCATAAGACTAGCTCCTTTCGTTATAGATAATGTAAAGATTTATTTATGTATTACATTGGACTACACCTTTTAGGTTGAAATATTTTTCCTACATTCTCAATGATATTCAGTTGTAACAATATGTACAGCACCAGTATATATATCCCTGTCATATACTATGTGATTTGTAAATTGAAGTTCAAAATACACATTTATTGAACTTATCCATTTTACCATTAAAACGACATACTCTACTTTAGCTATACATTACGGCTTTTATCTTACGGTAAAAGCCAACTAAAAAGTCAGGTTCCAGTTCGCCCATAGGACTAAGCCCCTTTCACTAAAGATATTTGCTTTAGAAACGCTTAAATATTACATTGGACCATACCTCTTAATAATTTGGGGTCGGATTACAGTTGCTATCTCATTGGACTGTACCTCTCTTGTAAAATTTAGCTTAACTTGGTTTTGACTATCTCATCGGTCCGTACCTCTTTCTTAATTTCAATTATATTATAACATCTATTTCGTAAAAGTCAATAGTTTTTTTGAATATTATTAAGAATTTTTATAAATTTATAAAATTCAACAAAAATTAAGATGTTTTCATAAAATTCACAAAATCCTCTTGACTTAGAAGTGATAAATGGTTAAAATAACTTTAGAGTTACAGAAAGGAATGATAATAATGAGTAATGAACCAATGAACAACGAAGAGTATGAGGCAGATTTAATAACATTGCTTGACGATGAGAATGTAGAGCATACTTTTGAGATTATTGATAGCATTGAAAAAGATGGCAAAGTTTACTACGCTTTACTACCTGTATATGATGACGCTCAGGAACAGGTTGAAGATGATGGCGAGTACTATATTTTCCAGACAGTTGAAGAAGACGGTGAAGAGCTACTTCTAGAAGTTGATGACGATGCTTTATTAGATGAGTTAGCTGAAACTTTTGAAAAGCACTTTGAGGAAATATTTGGTGAATAATTAAGTAATATTAAAGACTTTTTGGCACATAATATTACTACTTAACATCAGTTAATTTCCTGCCTGATGCGTGTTTGGTGTTGATATAACCCTACACTTTTATTTAAGGGAGTTCTGATAACTCCAACGGTGGTTTGCAGACCTCCCGAATATTCTTAAAGGTGAATATTTGGAAGCTGGGAGCAGTAAAGCCGTTGGGAGGACACCCACCTGGCTATTTCGTAGGCAGGTTATAAATAGGCACTTAGCGGTCAGGCGGGAAGCTTTTTTATAAGCATTATACAGTAAAAAGGACAGCGTTAGGTGACTTCAATTAGGGATTTTTAATCTCTGAAATAATCGGCATAACTTACGACAATGTAGGCTATGCCGTTTTTTCATGGTCTGCCGGAATATCAACTGCACCGATAAAGTTCCAATGGATACAGATTGTCTGCTTTTTGGTTCTTGTTCCCGGCACCTTTTCTGGTTTGTAAACATCAATTCTCTCTACAAAACTTCTGATGATTTCTGCAGTAAGTTCTGTGATATCGGTGTATTTTCGTACCACCTTGAGAAATGAATCCACATTCAATGTCTGTTCTTTTGATTTGTTGATGAACTCTTGAAGTTCAGCTTGCCTTTGCACTAATTGTTTCTGCTCGGCATCGTAGGTGGCTGACATTCTTGCAAAACGCTCGTCTGAAATCTTACCATCAAGATTATCTTCATAAAGCCTTTGAACGATAGTATCCAGTTTTGTGATTCTGCTTATAGCCTGCTCTAATTCCTTGTGGCTATCACGTAGCTGACGGTTAAGATCTTTATCGCTTTGTTTTGTCACAATTGCGATAAACTCACTTTCATGCTCACGAGCATATGCCGTGATTCGGTGGAGTTCTCTAAGGAGTATTTCTTCTACTTGGACATTGTGAATCTGATGTGATGAACAACCACCTTTAACTTTACGATATGTAGCACACACGAAATGTTCCTGCTCATGTGTCCAGCCTTTTGCTCTTACCTGATAAAGCTTTGCACCACAATCGGCACAGTACAGCATCCCGGAAAGAATAGGCATTTCACCCATTGGAGTTCGTCTGCGTCTGCCATCACGGATTCGCTGCACAATATCGAATGTTTCCTGATCGATAATAGCCTCATGGGTATTCTCGAATATCTGCCACTTTGAAGGGTCATTCTGTAATTTCTTCTTTGACTTGTAGGATTTTTTGTAAGTCTTGAAATTGACTATGTGACCTAAGTACTCCTGATGTGAAAGTAAATCTGCAACTGTTCTTGATTGCCAAGCATATGGATTGTCCGGCACTGCTGCAGGATAACTTATGCCAAGTGATTTGTAATAAGCAGAAGGTACAAGAACTTTATCTTTTTCAAGTACATTGGCAATCTGACTTGGACCATATCCATCAACGCAAAGGTTAAATATCCTACGAACAACATCGGCTGCGGTTTCATCCACAATCCAATGGTGCTTATCGTCTGGGTCTTTTACATATCCATAAGGTGGATTTGTACATAAAGGCTTTCCGGCTTCACCTTTGGCTTTAAATACTGCTCTGATTTTCTTGGAAGTATCCTTGGCATACCATTCATTGATAATATTAAGGAATGGAGTAAAATCACTGTCCTGCTGATTATCACTGTCAACACCATTGTTAATGGCAATGAATCTAATATCAGCGTTTGGAAATACCATCTCGGTATACATTCCTACCTGAAGGTAATCTCTTCCAAGTCGGCTCATATCCTTGACAATGACTGTTCCGATTTTTCCTTCCTCGACCATAGCAATAAGTCTTAACCAGTCTGGTCTATTGAAATTTGTGCCACTGTAACCATCATCAACAAAGAATTCAATGTTTCTAAATCCATTGTCATCGGCATATTTTTTGAGAATAGCCTTCTGATTGACGATACTGTTGCTTTCTCCCTGAAGTTCGTCATCTCTTGAAAGTCGGCAATATAATGCCGTAATTTTATCATTTGCGATAGTACTGAAAGACTGTCTGTTATTATTCTGTTTTATCATATTTGCTCCTTTCCGACAGTCTTCAAGCGGGATTATATATTCCCGTACTATCACATTTATATCAAGTAATATCTGTTAAACTTTCTGATAATAATCTACACAAACTTTTGCAGGAGAATTTATGTTATTAATTATCAGTTTCTTCACCTTGTCATAGGCTGATTCTTTGGCATCGGCACTCTCTACAGAGATAACTGTAAAGAGTGTTGTACCAATCCGCATTTCAGAAACACGACAAGGTTTACCATCGTGTATTCTTTTCTCCATAGGCATTAGTCTTTAATCTTAAGCACCTTGATAGCTTCTGGTCTTACAAGCTTTCCGTCAAGGAATTCAATGCCAAGGTATCCAATCTGACTGTTGATTGCGAACTTTTCACGAAGTGCCTTAACGCTTGTATGGTCACGGTCTACAATGGCGTAGTAGCTGAAATCACCGAAGGCAACAGGTGATGCACCAGCAGTGGCGTTAGGCATATATTCAGAAATCAATACTTCCTTGCCAAGAATGGTATCATTACTGTGATTCCAGATATAGTTGCCATCAGCATCCTTAATTCTGCGAAGTGCAAATGCCGTTTCATCGTTCATAAGCCACTTACCGTTCTTGCGATATTCAGGCTTTACAGAAAAGTAAAGAGCCATAACATCATCGTATGTAAGTGCTGATGCAGTAGTACCGACTTCAGCACCACCATTATCAGCAAGAATACCCACAGGCTCTGTAATACCATTACCTTTAATGAATGCTTTTTCCTCTGCACGAGAGAACGCTTTTGTAAGGTGAGCAGTCATATGCTTTTCAAGGTTATAACCGGGACTGAAAACAAAATCTTCGTCCATACGGATGACTGCTGCAAGCTTGTGACTGTAAATATCGTAGGATGTAAAATCATCCATTCCGTCATAGATTGGAATTGCAGAACCTTCAGGTACAAAGGATGCCGTATCGTCACAGTCTCTTGCCCAGAACTTATGGTCTCCCTGATTGTAAAAAACAGTACCAATCTTACGGAATAAGCTTTCATTGGCTAATGCCTCTGTGAACTTGCCAGCAGTATAGGAAGGAAGCTTGATAGTTCCCATAGAAGTCTTTCCACTGCGAAGTGCATCTGATGATGCAGTATTTCCCTTCATTGCATTCCAGAATGCCTTGTCATATTCAGGGTCATGTGTAGTAATTAAATTCGTATTCATAGATATAAATCCTCCATAATTTGTTTGATTTTTGATCAGGGGCTATTACCCCTTTGAATTTGCGACTTTTGTGCGTGAGGGGGCAGCACCGTTTACCTGTTGTAAAGCCACAGAGATTCAGACCGCCCCTGCCCACGAAATGTCAGTTACATATCGTCATGTCTTTCGGTCGAAAGCTTGTAATATTCACAAAGCTCTGCCAAGTCCTGACTGTCATGGATATCAAAGTCCTGATGACCGCCATTAAGATGGAAGTGGTAAGCCTTTGAGATGGTAATCTTGATGTTCTTAGGTGTATAAAGAATGATCTTGTTATGCATCTTGAAGTGCTTATCAAAGAACTCTTTTGTCAGCATGGTGTCTGCCTCCTTTCTTGGTATCTACACAGGAACTGCATACATACAGTTCAAGTCTTGTATCGCTGGCTCTTTTGGTAACAGGTCTTAAATGACTGTTGCAGAAGGGACAGCGTATTTTGTATCTGCCATTGGCTCTTGGAGTATGGTTGCGTACTTTCAATCGGAAGTAATAAGGCAGCACCTCTTCAAGCCACATGGTGTGGTTGTCGGATACGGTCTTTTCGTCCCTGCACATACACAGTGCAATCTTTTCCGTACCTTTAGGGTCACAATCCACTACGGGATAGTAATGAATATCCATTGTCGGTTCTCCTTTCACACTTGGGGCAGGTTGTGGCAGATGATTTTGGCTAGAATAAAATATAAAACCTTACGTGATAGGGCTTAAAATACCTGCCACAATGTGCCACAAAAAATAGTTAGAACAGTGGCTCCACATAATCCTTAATGGAATAACCAATCAGGATTGTGGTTTTGTCACCGCCTGCCTGTGGTCTCTTTCTTTCCACACGACCGAATTTACGAAGTTCGTGCAGGAAGTTTCTGTTGTTTTCACAATAGCACCCATTGTCACTGCACCATCTGCGATACTCATCATATACAAGAGCAGTTTTAACTTCAGCAGCTGCATCCGGCATAAGCCTTTCTTCTGCAAACTGTGCCAGCTTGTCACTTTCGTACTGATAAGCACTGATAGCAGCAGTTACTGCTGATGGCTGTACAAACCCTTCATCATGTAGAATGCGATACCCGGCTATGAGCCAGTTAAGGATTGCACTCTGCGTTGTAGGTCTTGCAAATTCCTCTTTGAGCGTTCTGTCCTGCTCCCAAGGCTCGAAGTGCCTGTCAAAAGGAATGATGATAACTCTGTTTGATGAAAACATCGTCATATCGGAAATCACAGGAAGATAATTGGTGTTGATGTAAAGCTTGAACTGTGGTTCAAAATCAAAACTGTTCTCATTGAGAAATCTTGCGTTAAGGGTGTCATTGCCTGTCATGTTTTTTACCTGTGCAGCATTAAGGACTAAACCTCTGCTTGGTTCAGATATATTGGCAAATCGAATACCTGCAAGTCGGGCAATATCTTCACTTGGAGCCTGCGAATTGACACTATGTTTTTGTGCGATAGTTTCAGGTCTTACGGCTTTACCATAATCACCGAGAACCCTGAGTACACTTTCCATAAGCGTTCCTTTGCCATTTCTGGTAGTCTCGCCATAAAGGAAAAACATACATTCATAACGTGTATCACCACAAATGCCATAGCCTAGTGCTTTTTGAAGGAACAATGCCTTATCCCTGTCAGCACTCATAACTTCATCAATGAATCGGTCGAAGCGTTCACTTCTTGCATCAGGGTCATAATCAACAGGACTGATTTTTGTAAGAAAGTCTTCCAGGGAGTGTTCCTTTGGAATGCCTGTTCTTAAATCAAAGGTGACATTGTTGCAGTTGAACAGGTATCTGTTACTGTCGAATCTCTCCATCGGCACGGGATAGACACTTTGAGCTTCCTTGATATAGGTTTCACGGAATCTGCGTTGCTGCCAGTATTTGCTTTCCTTTAAGAAAAGCAGTCTTTTTTCTTCATCTTTAATCGTTGAAGTGTAAAGCAGCATTGCATCTGCCAAGTCCTTACCAAGTTCCATGATTTTGAGATTTGCAATATCAGGCACCCATCGTTTACCGTCATAGACAAACCACTTCTTACGTTCAGGTACATATCTTGCGATTTATTTGAACATATCAGCGAAGAGTCTGCCATAGCCG
>JAXKHT010000113.1:0-27359 GCA_036549705.1 Acutalibacteraceae bacterium
CAGTAGGTGTTGTAATCGAAGTTAATGCTGAGACAGACTTCGTTGCTAAGAACGCTGATTTCCAGGCTTTTGTAGAGACTTGTGCTGATACAGTTCTAGAGCAGAACCCAGCTGATGTTGAAGCTCTACTAGCTTGTGTTGCTGTAGGTTCAACAGAAACAGTTGACGCTCTTCTAAAGGAGAAAGTTCTTACAATCGGTGAGAACATCAAAATCCGTCGTTTTGCTAGATTTGAGGGTGCTGTAACATCTTACATTCACGCTGCTGGTAGAATCGGTGTTATCGTTAAGTTTGACACAGATGTTGCAGATAAAGATGGTTTCCAGGCTTATGCTAAAGACGTTGCTATGCAGATTGCTGCTATCAACCCAGGCTACCTAAACAAAGAGGCTGTTACTCCAGAGATTATCGAGCATGAAAAGAAGATTATGACAGAGCAGGTAATGAACGAGGGTAAACCAGCTAACATTGCTGAGAAAATCGTTATGGGTAAAATCGGCAAGTTCTATAAGGAAAACTGCTTGGTTGAGCAGGAGTTCGTTAAGGACAGCAGTATGACAGTTACTCAGTACACAAATAATGTTGCTAAGGAGCTAGGCGGTTCTATTACAATCACAGACTTTGTTCGCTACGAAAAGGGCGAGGGTCTAGAGAAGAGAGAAGAGAACTTCGCAGAAGAAGTTGCAGCTGCTATGGGTAAGTAATTTAACCAAAATTGTATTTTAGTTTTTGAGCAGATAGCCGAAAGGTTGTCTGCTCGTTTTTATTTACAATTTATTAATTGACAAAATTAGGATATTTTATTAATATAAGCGATATAGATGTAGTGCTGTGCAATGTGCTTTATAAATGTGCTTTATATAAGTACATTGTTACTTTGCAGATACTATATATATGGAAAAACTTAGATTTTTATAATGTTGGTATTGTTTAATTAATGGGTATAGGAGGTATTTAATATGACTTATTATGAAGTTTTTGAGCGTGTAAAACAGGAAGTTGCAAAATATGATGTTAGTGATTATAAAGGCCATTTAGCTGTTCAAGTTAATATAACAGGTGAAGGCGAAGGTGCTTTTTATGTGGAGTTAATAAACGGAACAATAAACCCACAGCCTTATGAATATTACGACAGAGATATACTTATTACAGTAAATTCAGGGGATTTAATGGCTATATTAAATAGAAATCTTGACCCTGTGTTTGCTTTCTCTATAGGCAAAGTAAAAGTCAGTGGCGACATTGGCAGAGTGTTGGAGATGAAAAGAGTAATTAAAAAGCATAATATAAAATGATAAATAATTTTGTAATTAGTAAAAGCAGAGTCCTTTATTGGATTCTGCTTTTTTGTGAACTTCACTAGTGTCTGTAATAATGGAATCATAGTGTAAAAATCAACAAAGTTAATCTTAGAAAAATTATAAAGTTTGTAGGTTATTACCGTATAATATTATTTCTAAATATTGTATAATAAAATAAGTTTTAGAATGGGTTAAAGTGCCTATGTTGTATTATAAAATTAATAATAGAAAGAAAGGGAGTAGATTTATTATGTCAAAATTTATTTCTTTCCTTTATTCTAAAAGGAAAGAAGGTGAGTGTGATGAGTAAGAAAGGGTATAGTAATGTTAATAACTGCAAAAGAATTATTTCTGTTTTCCTAACTTTAATTCTAGTTTTTTCTATGTGTATAGTAGGAGAAATTACAGTTAGTGCAGCCTCTTTTACTGCTGGTCAATATGTTTATCTTGACGTGCAGAATGCAACAAACTGGAATAGTGGAAATGCAGTTTCTACTTGCTTTATGTATAAATATAACCATGACCAAGGCGACAGCTATGTTGACTCAATAGTAATGGAAAAGGTTAGAGGTAAAGAATATCTGTATCGTTGTTTTATTTTGGATAACAATATAAATTATCTAAAATTCTCCAGAGGTAACGGAAAAGACCACTGGAACTGGGCAGGTGGAAATAATGGCTACCACGGTAGAGATGGTTCTAAGAATTGCTTCTATGTAAATAGTGGTGATTTTAATAGTGTTTCTTGGGGAGAACTAAGAAATGGTATAACCACAGACCCTGACAATAAGGTGCAATCTAATGCAACCCATTATAATTATGAACTTGATAATGTTACATTTGTTAATAATAGTAGTAATACCATTAGTAACGATAATCTAAAACTAGTTGATGCTACTTTCTATGATTACTATAGCAATGATGAAATGGTGCATAGTGGTTATTGGCTAGATGGCTTAGATGAATCTCAAAGAAGTTACAAAGACCGTGAGCCTTTCACATTTTTTAACTATGCTATTTCAAAATTTGCCCAAAGTAATTCAGGTTTTTCAAATCCACTTTACTTTGGTGACTTTATGAGAAGTGCAGATGCACACACTGGTGCATTAAGACCTTGGTATGACGGTTATCAAGGTGCTGGTGTAAGTAGCCTTTATAATTACAGAAAGTTTTATAACAACTCTAATGCTACTGGTTACGGTACATCAGGTTCTATTCAGGGGTTGATTGACTCAACAATGAAAAATGGTACAGTTGCTAAAAATGGAGTAGCATTACCATATTTTGACGAGTCATTCCTAAAAAGTAACAATGTAATAGGAAAACCTATTGGCTCTGTTGTAGATACAAAATTTGCCTTTAGAAAAACCAAGGATTCTAAAAACGATACAGTTTATGAATACACCAGCGAGAATGGTAAAGATAACTACTTTTTTAGCGGACTAAAGACCAATAATGTAACTGCTAACTATACTTATAATAATAACAAGGCTGTAGACGCTGCGTCTGGCTTTGGTGGTTCAAAAGATGGATATGGCTTTTTCCCATTTGATAATGCAAAAGGTAAGAGTCAAGTAAATGCTAAAAACTTCGGTTTTGGTATGAAGCTAACTATTCCATTCAGTGTTGGTTCAACAGGTAAAACCCAAAACGGTAATCCGGTTGTATTCTCTTTTACAGGTGACGATGACGTATGGGTATTTGTTGACGGTAATTTGGTTCTTGACTTGGGTGGTGCCCATAAAAAGGCAAGTGGTCAAATTGACTTTACAAATAAGAAAGTTACTTATCATACTGGTTGTGGTACTGTAAATGGTTCAAGAGGTGTTCCTAATCAGGCAATATCTTCATCTGCATTGCAGGATTTTGATTACGGAAAGTCACACATAATGACTGTATTCTATATGGAAAGAGGTATGATTGAGTCTAACCTTGCAATTTCCTTTAACTTTGCACCAGAGGTAGAGTTGATTACTACTAAAAAGGTTGATGTTGCAAATGTAAACTCAGGCTTACAGAATACTGTTTCTAATTTAGATACATTTACTTTTACCAACAAAGATGAAACAACTGGCACAGCATTAAAGGAAAAGGTATACTATGACGTGAATAACAATGCACTGAAGAGCGACACAAATGGTTCTTATGCAATGAAACACGGATATGTTTCAACCTTTAACAATATTATTGATTGGGATTCCACAGCAACACAAAAGGTTGGGGATCAAATTTCAGTTTCAGAAGTTGTGCCATCAACTACTAAACTACAGTATAGTACATCTTATACAGTTACAAATCTTGCTAATTCACAAAAGATTACCTCGGCTTCGGGGTTAACAAGCAATGCATACAGAAAAGCAAAGTTTGTATTCAAAGATGCTTCAAATGGTGCTAATGACTATGTTGGTTACCAAGTTGATTTTGTTAATAAGCCAAATGTATCAGATATAAGTGTAACTAAAGTTGCAAAAGAGGAAGATGGTACCCCAATTACAGATGTTAACTTTGAATTTAGTATTCAGTTGAATATTAATGGTACATACAAAGCATATCCTCTTACATATAAAGTAGGAAGTGCAACAAAAACTGCAAGTAATGGTATATTCTATTTGAAAAACGGTGAAAAAGCTGTATTCAGCGGTATACCATTAGGTGTTGGTTATAGAATTGTTGAAACAACTGTAGACGGATATAAGGTTTCTCCAGCTTCAACAATATCAGGTACATTGTTAACAACAAGATCTGTTACATTTACTAATACAAAAAAATCAGAGGTTCTTGGTGAGTTAGCTTTAACTGCTAAGAAGACTATGGATGGACGTACTCCAACAAGTGGTCAAGTGTTTAACTTTACACTACAGGAGCTTGTTCCAACTGATGATAATTATAAATCATTTACTGATGGTGAATATTCTGAAACAAAACAGAACAGTGGTGGAGATATTATTTTCTCACCTATAGTGTTTACAACTGCTGACCTTCCAACAGAAGCTCCAACAGCTAAACCAACAAATCCACCAACAAATCCACCAACAGCTCCACCAACAAACCCACCAACAAACCCACCTACAGATCCGCCAACAGCTAAACCAACAGATCCACCAAGTAATTTAATTTACTTTAAACCATCTAACGAGTGGAAGAACGACAATGCTAGATTTGCGGCATACTTCTTTAATGGTTCGGTTGCAGAAACTTGGATTTCTCTAACCTATGACAGTAGCATAGGTTATTACAAGGGTACAATTCCTACAGGTGGTTATAGAAGCGTTATTTTTGTAAGAATGAATCCATCTAGTACAGCAAATAACTGGACTAATAAATGGAATCAGACAGCAGACTTAACTATAAACGGTAACTGCTTTGTGGCTAATAACGGTTGGGATGGCATTACAGGTACTTGGAGTACATTAAAAGCAATAGCTTCTTCATATTCAAATGGTTCAAGCAATGCTAATATATCTGATAATGCAGTTATAACTAAGGCTGACAAGGTTATTACAGCCGAAAGCTTAGCCACTACTTCAGGCTATGTTTACAAATTCTACAAGGTATCTGAACAAGCTGGTACTGACACTGACATTAAGTACGATAAGGCTGTTTATTATTGCAAGGTAGCTATTAATATGGCAACTGAAGAGGTTGAAACATATTACTATAATTCCTTAAATAATATGATTGCAGGTACACCAACAATACAGCCAACAAGCATTGTATTTAAGAATGAACATATTGGCTCTTTAACAATTTCTAAGATTACTAAAGATGCCAACAATAATCAGAAACCACTTACAGGTGTAAAATTTGTTCTGTATAAACTTACAAGCAAAAATCAAATAGCAGAAAAGGGTACTATTATTGATAGAAACGGTAATGCAGTAACAACTAATATCAGCAAATACCAAGGTGAACAGGTAGATGCTAATGGTTTGTTAAAGTATACTAACCTTGCTATTTCTGCAAATCCTGCTGATACATCAGAGGATAACAAGCAGTGGTATTGTGTAAAAGAGTTTAAAACCGTTGACGGTTATGCTCTAAGTACAAAAGAACATAGATTCTACTTGCCACAGCTAAAGGTTATAGAGGATAAAACAGAGGATTATGATGTTACAATAGGTAATGTAAATTATCAGTATAAGTACAGCATAGCTCAAACCTTTGTTAACTCTGCAATTACAGCACCTTCTTCAGGTGGTCAGGGTTCAGGTTCATATATTATTGTGGGTCTATCCCTAATATTTACTGGTATGGCAATGGCGTTTGCTATGCAGTATAAAAAACGCAGAAAAGAAAATGCGTAACATTCGGAATAATAACGCAAAGCGTTATTACTATACAAAAATTTATTAAAGGAGAAACAAAAAATGAAAACAACAAAAAGAATAATTTCAGCTATTGTTGTTGCACTTATGGTTGTTGCTATGTTTGCTATGCCAGTTAGTGCTGCAGCTTCAAACAAATTAACACTTAACTGTGACAAAGAGGGTTATACTTTCTCTGTTTTCCAAATTGCAACACTAGACACTGCAACAGGTTCTTATAATGTAACTGTTACAGATGCAACAATCAAGTCAACAATCGAAAGCACACTTGCTTCTATTCCAGCAGATAGTGCAGCTGCTGCAAAGAAATCATCAGATATTGCTAAATATCTAGACGAGCAGTTTGCTTCTGCAAATGATGATACAATTAAGGCTACATTTGCTGGTGAAGTACAGACTTACAACACAACAGGTACTGCTTCAACTGTTATTAATGTTGAGGATGGTCTATACTATGTAATTGCTCTTCCTGGTGACAGACCAGAGTCAGCTAAGAGCGTTCAGGGTTCAGTTGTTGCTCTACCTTACTACGAGTCAAATCAGTGGGTTAGAGAATATACAGCTAACCTAAGCGAGCTAAAGCTTCTAGATGCTTCTGTAGATAAGAAGATTCTAGCTAGTGACAAGTATATTACAGACGATCTTGGCAGTGCTGCTATTACAGACGAAACAACTCCTGTAAACTTCGAGCTTTCAGCTTCTGTTGTAGGTTCTGCAAGCAAGAAGGTAGATTCATACTACATCGGCGATATTATGGATAGCAACCTAAAGCTAGACGAAAACACAATCAGCGTTAAGCTAGTATCAGACGAAAAGACTGCTACTCTAACTAAGAATGTAGACTATACAGTTATTTCAACTGCTCCTAACAGTGCAGATAGCAACGATTACACATTTATCGTTAATCTAAGCTCAGGTGTTCTTAACACAACAACAAAGTTCAACAGTGGTGCTGATAACTTCTATGATTTCAAAAAGGTAGTTGTTACATACTCAGCTACACTAGATACAAACGCTCCTGTTAACCAGGCTATGCCTAACAAAAACAACCTAACATATAAGAACGAGGGTGGTAGCGACTACACAATCGTTGACGGTGACACAGTAAATGTTTACGCTCTTGGTGTTTCTATGATTAAGGTTAGCACAGCTGACACAAGCGAAAACCCAGCTAAAATTGCAGGTGCTGTTTACGGTCTATATACAAAAAATGGCGTTCAGGTTGCTCAGGTAACTTCATCAGATAAGGGCGACGCAACATTTATGACAATGGACGGTAAAAGCGTTTACAATGTAATGCCAGGCGTTGAGTATTACATCAAGGAAATCACTGCTCCAGCAGGTTTTGCTCTAAGTCAGGATAAGTACACAGTTAAGCTTGATGCTAAAGTAAACAGCACAGGTATTTCTGTATCAGCTACTAACTATGCTAACGGTCTATTCAACTTCATCTGCAAAGATAGCCCAATCATTATGCCAGCAACAGGTGGTACAGGTACTATGATTTTCACAATCACAGGTGCTGCTCTAATCGCTTTCGCAGGTATTCTATTTGTTATTGCAAAGAGAAAGAAGACTTCTAAGTAATTTAAATTTTTGAAAATTTATAAGAGAGTGTGGTTTTTCCATGCTCTCTTTTTTTCTTTTTTTATTGAAATTGTTATGCAGTTATCTTATAATATTATGGTAATACTAAATTTTGTGGGATATTTTTTGTAATAATATTGAAAATAATTAATAGATTATAATAAATTGCTTATAAGCAACAGGAAAGGGGATTTAATATGAAAATATGTGTATATGGTGCGGCGTCACCAACAATAGATGAAATATATAAAGAGAAGGTAGAAAATTTAGGAAAAGAAATGGTGTCTCGTGGTCATTCCCTTGTATTTGGTGGAGGAGATAACGGCTTAATGGGTGCTGTTGCCAAAGGTGTAAAAATGGCAGACGGTTATATATTAGGGGTTATTCCAAAATTCTTTATAGAAGAAGAAATAGAAGCTGTATGTGGTTATTGCAACGAATTAATACAGACAGAAACAATGCGAGAACGCAAACAAATTATGGAAGACAACGCAGACGCTTTTATAATTGTACCGGGAGGAATAGGAACTCTTGAGGAGTTTTTTGAAATTCTTACACTAAAGCAACTATGTCGTCACAACAAGCCTATTGTAATTTATAATATAGAAAACTATTACAATGAAATTAATATAGTTATGGAACAGGCAATAAAAAAGAATTTTGTAAAAGAAAATTGCTTGGAACTTTATCAAGTAACAGACAACTTGGAAGATGTATTTAAATATATTGAAGCACCAAAGAAAGAATTTAACGATGTAAAAGAATTGAAAGAAGGATAATAATTCTATTTAGAACAGTTTTAATAAATTAAAGGAAATAAATTATGATACAAAAGCTAAAAATAGCTATTATTGCATTAATCTTTCTATTAGGCGTTTTTATAATGTCATATCCTGTGATTAGTTCGTTAGTTAATAATATTAACAATCATTCAGAGTTTGTGGCTTATAATCAAACAATAGATAATATGCAATCTGCCGAAACGAAAGCTCTATTTGAACAAGCAGAAAAATACAACGCTAGTTTGAATGATACTGTTATTATTAGCGACCCGTTTGATGTGGAAGCCTACGAGAAAATAGGTGCAGATTATGAAGAAACCTTCAATCTAGACCCCAACGGATTAATCGGCTATGTAGAGGTTCCTAAACTAAATATAAATTTGCCTATATATCACGGAACAGAGGAAGATGTTCTGTCTAAAGGTGCAGGACATCTTCAAAACACATCTTTTCCAATAGGTGGAGTAAGTACACACGCAATAATTTCAGCACACACAGGTCTGCCTGGTAATACTTTTTTCGACTATCTAACAGATGTAGAAACAGGTGATGAATTTTACTTATATGTGCTTGATAGAGTTTTAAAATACCAAGTAGATCAAGTTAAGGTTGTATTACCTGAAAATACAGATGATTTAAGAATTATCCCAAATGAAGACCATATCACACTGTTAACCTGCACACCTTATGGCGTAAACAGTCACCGTTTATTAGTGCGTGGTGTGCGTGTAGAATATGTAGAAGAGAAAAACGAATTTACCAACATTTCTACCTCTATTGTTTCTTGGGGTGACTACGAAATGTTTTTATTGGGCTACAAAATACCTTATTGGGTTATGATAATTATAATTGTTACATTTATTGCAATAGTAATAATTGTTGTAAAAGTGGTAGTTAATAAAGGTAAAAAGATAAAGGAAAATTTGCGTATAAAGGAAGAAATCGAAAATACTTCAGTACTCCAAGGTAAGGAGGAAGACAGTGATGGCTAAAAAAATTATAACTGTAATTGCAACAATAATGTTGGTTGTTGGCATTGGAATGTTATTGTTTCCTACAGTATCTAATTTTATAGGTAAAAAGATAGCCGAATCTGAAGCATCTAACTTTGATAAAAGAGTAGAAAATATACAATCCGGTTCCTTAGAAGAGGCTAAAAAAGAGGGAAAGGTTGACGACCAAGGCTATCTAATTGATGAAAAAGGAAATAGAACATCATCTACTCCTGTTATTTTTGATGTTGATTTGGAAAGATTATATAACGATAGTCTTAAATATAATGAAAATCTTATAAAAAATCAAAAATCCCTGCTAATAGCAGATAATTCCTATGAATATGCAAGTTTAGATTTGGCTGACTATGGTGCTTATGATTATATTTATGGATATGTTACAGCACCAACTATTGGTATGCAGTTGCCTATTTACTTGGGTGCCAATGACGCCACAATGAGCTACGGTGCAGCACATTTAACACATACATCTTTGCCTATAGGTGGACGTAATACCAACACGGTTTTAGCTGGTCATACTGCATATATAGGAAGAATATTTTTTGATAATTTGCGTAATTTAAATATAGGCGACAGTGTCTTTCTAACAAATTATTGGGGAACTATTGAATATACCGTATCAGAAACAAAAATTGTTCTTCCAAACCAATCACAAGATATTTTCATAAAAGAAAATAAAGATTTACTTACTATGGTTACTTGTATATCCAACGGCAAAAAAGAGTATGACCGTTACATAGTAATATGTGAACGAGCATAATATTATCTATACAGCATATTGGGATACAAAATCCACGCAAAACATATAAATTATCTTTACTAAAGTTTTTATTTGTGGTATAATAACTCTTATATATTTCATTGAATGGTGGAGTTAATCATTTTTGAATAGTAAATTTTTATTGTGAATGGAGGATATTTAGATTATGGCAAAGAATGAGTTTTTTACTTATAAAAATAAGCCACTAGTAAGAAGTGGTGATGTTCTTTATTACGGCAGTATGAGCGACCCATATGTTGTTAGACTGAAAATTAAATCAAAAAAGATAGTAGGAGATTTAGAGGTAGCAGATAAAGTTTCTATCCAGCTAATGAGTACATCTTCTGATGTAAGCCCTAGAAAACAAGTGGTAAAATCCGGTGAGAAAAACGGTCTATATAATGCAATGGATTTTGCTGAGGTATGGCTAAGAAGAGCCTTAAAGCCACAGCAGTAAAGTTTATATACTAAAGAAAAAAGCAGGTTTTCTATGAAGCCTGCTTTTTTATATACCTAAAAAATAGAATCCATTATACAGTGTTACTGCATTTTTAAGCCAAGAAATTAACATTTCATAATCTGTAGGTTGGCTATTTTTTATTGTGTTAATAATTATTCTAGTTTTCTCTATGTCATAGTAATTTACACCATAACAACAAAATGTATTTGAATTATCTGGGGAATAGGGGTTCTCTAAATAGCCTGTATATATTTCCATAAATGCTTTATCATTATCACCGTGAACCAACAGGGAATCCTCTGCCCAAAATTTATAATTGTTTAGAATTTTTTCAATAGGTTTATCTATTTTACAATATTGAAATTCATAATAATTACTGCCTTTTCTTTTGTTACAGGGTATAAACAGCACTTTATTACCTCCTATATTTTTGTGGGATTTATGGGGGACAAATAAAAAGAGTGGCTTTGTTGTGCCACTCTTACTACTTTTGGCGGAGATAGAGAGATTTGAACTCTCGCGTCGTAGTTAGCGACCTACCGGTGTTCGAAGCCGGACCCTTCAGCCACTTGGGTATATCTCCATTTAATTTTCCTTTTATAGTAAATATAAAAGGTTGATAATAAAAAGAAAAGTCACAACTAAAGTTGCGACTTTTTGGCGGAGAGACGGGGATTCGAACCCCGGAAACGATTGTTACCGTTTACATGATTTCCAATCATGCTCCTTCGGCCAGCTCGGACATCTCTCCAAACAACTTCTGTATTATAACAAATTTTAAGATTAAAGTCAATAACCAAAAATCAAGATTGACTACTATCTCTGTAAAAAATTAACGAAAATCAACAGAAAATTATAGCAATTAACCCTATTGAAATTATTATAGTAGTGTGCTAAAATAAATTTGTTCAATAATCGTAAAGTTGCGATATATGAATAGTAAAAAATTATGAACTATACACAAATAAAGGAGGTAATTAAATGAAGAAAAAACTATTATCAATTATGTTGGTGGCTATAGCTGTTATGGTGTCTGCTGTTATACCAGTATGTGCTATTGATACAGTTGCGAATACAGACACTATAACCAACATAACAGCACAAGAGAAAGCAGAGTATTACCAAAGCCAAAACAATCTTTTACAAGATTCTATAGAGCAACCAACAGAACAATTAACCGAGGCTCCAACAGTACCAAAACTCCAGTTAAAGGTTACAAAAAGAACAATGGGACTTAATGAACAGTGCAATTTGTCCGACTTTTTAGAGTCAAACCTTAATGTTCAGGATTATACATTTTTAAGTAGTAGTTCCAAAATTGTAAAAATAAATGCTAATAAATTAGTTGCCGTTGGTATAGGCACTGCTAATGTAAAGGTTATTAGTGCAACAGGCGAAGAAGCACAGTTTACAATAACAGTAAAACCTGCACCAACTAAATTGTATCTAAACAAAACAACAATTACTATAGGAGTAGGGGAAACTATTGATTTAAATAGCAGTCTAAAAAATGGTGAGGGTGCTTACAAAATTGAGTATACCTGTAATAATCCAAGAGCAACTGCGGTTACAGCATCTGGTGGTTATGTAACAGGAAAATCAGTAGCTGTTTCAACAGTTACAGCAACAACCTATAACGGTGTAACAGCCACTTGTAAGGTTATTGTAAAACAAGCTCCAACATCAATTTCCTTAAATAAAACATCAATTACATTAGGTGTGGGAGAAACCTTTGATTTAAACAGCAAATTACCAGATAACCAAGGTGCGTATCAAGTTACCTATTCATCAGGCAAAAGCAATGTTGCTACTGTAAAATCAGCAGGAGGACTTGTAACTGCTGTGTCAGCTGGTAAAACAGTAATTACAGCAACAACCTATAACGAAAGAAGAGTATCCTGTACAGTTACAGTAAAAAATGCTCCAACAACATTCTCTCTAAATAAAACCAGTTTAACATTGGGCGTGGGAGAAGAATTTGATTTAAATAGCAAGTTTAATTACAACGAGGGTGCCTATAAAGTTACATATTCTTCAAACAAAACAAGTGTTGCCACTGTAAAATCATCAGGTGGATTAGTTACAGCAAAATCAGTGGGTACAGTTATTGTAACAGCTAAAGCCTATAACGGAAAAACAGCTTCTTGTACAATAACAGTAAAGAAAGCACCAACAAGTATATCTTTAAATAAAACAAGCCTAACAATAGGTGTAGGAGAAACCTATGATCTAAATAGTAAATTACCAAGCGGATATGGTGCATACAGCATAACATATTCCTCTGATAAGGGCTATATTGCAACAGTAAAGTCATCAGGCGGATTGGTAACAGGTTTAAAGGCAGGCAAAGCTACTATAACAGCAACAACATACAACGGTAAAAAAGCTACTTGTGTTGTAACAGTTAAGGAAGCACCAACATACTTTGAGCTATCACGCTATATTGTTACAATTAAAGTTGGCAAAACCTATGACCTAAATGCGTTGTTTAATGCAGGTCAGGCATCTTATAGTGTTGTTTATGAATCAGCAGACACAAAAATTGCTACAGTTAAATCTGCCGGAGGTCTTGTAACAGCTAAATCTCCAGGAGTTACAGCTGTATATGCAACTGCATTTAATGGTGTTTATAGTGCTTGTAATATAGTGGTAATACCAAATACCAATATGACAGAGAACCAGCAGGCAAAAGAAGTGGCAAAGCAAATTGCTAACGCAATCCCTAATTATGAGTCAGACCTTGACAAAGTAACTCTAGCTACTGAAATAGTGTATCTATACTGCATAGACAGCTATTATACAACAGAAGGTTCATATTGTAATAGACCATATGGAGTATTCGTTAAAGGTCAATATTCCAGCGTTGGTGCAACACAAGCATTAGGAGAAATCTTAAATTATTTAGGATACGATTGGTACCAAGAAACAACCCAAGATTCACACAAGTGGTGTAAAGTGTATATGGATGGCAAATGGGGTTGGGCAGACCCTATGGCTGGTATGGCAGACTACGGTAAATACCCTTACTAGTAAGTGTCCGAAAACAGAACTTTGTGGGATAAAAAATAAGAGTGGCTTAACCAAGCCACTCTTATTGCTTTTGGTGGAGATAAAGGGACTTGAACCCTTGGCTTTCTCAATGCCATTGAGATACTCTTCCAGCTGAGCTATATCCCCCAATATCATACAACTAATTCTACAACATATATTATTTGTTTGCAATAGTAATTTTTGAATTTATATGTTATTACACAGTATCATATCACTGTTAAATAAAGTATGTTTTCATATTGTTTTTACACAATTATAATGATAAAATCAATGTTATAGTTATGTTAATACTTAGGAGGATATATGGACAAACTTAATTCATTTCAAATTAAAATAGCTAATAGGGTAGTGAAAATATGTCCTATGTTCCATTATATAAAAAGTTATTGTAAGGATTATATAGTTGATGATAATTTGCAATATGATTTTAAGGTAACAACAACTCAGGAAGATATTAATTTTGAAAGAGAAAAAGCAAAAAAACAATCTCTTGTAGAGAATACAAAGATGTTAGATTATTCAGATAGTTATCTTGAAACCCTGTCTGTTTACAGAAAAATTGCTGTTGAAATGTTGAAATATAATACATTTTTATTTCACGGTTCAGTTATTGCAGTAGATGGTCAAGGTTATTTGTTTACAGCAGTAAGTGGCACTGGAAAATCAACCCACACAAAATTGTGGCAAGAACATTTTGGCAACCGTGCTGTAATGGTTAATGATGATAAACCTTTAATAAGTGTGGAACAAAATACTGTAACAGCCCACGGAACACCGTGGAATGGTAAGCACAGAATTGGCTGTAATATTTCTGTTCCCTTAAAGGCTATTTGTCTACTTACAAGAGATGTATATAATCATATAGAGCCTATATCAAATGTAGATATATATTCAATTATCCTACAGCAATCCTACAGACCAAAGCAGGCGGAACTGCTTGTTAAGTATTTGGATATAGTTGATATAGTTTTGAAAAATTGTAAATTTTACAAACTTGGCTGTAATATGGAAGCAGATGCCCCTGTAGTAGCGTATAATGGTATGAATAAATAAATTAAAAATATTATAAATTTTTCAAAAATTGACATTTACAGTGTTGCATAATACCTTTTACCTTTATAAATAATAATCAGTAAGAGGTGATAATAAGTGAATGACAATACAAATAACGACAATATGAATTCAGACAGCATAAATCTTCTAAAAGAGTGCAACGCTGGTTGTAAAAGTGCAACAAACAGTATGGAACAGGTTTTGGAGTATGTAAAAAATCCTCAGCTTAAAAATTTAATAGATGAATATAACGAAAAGCATATAAAGCTAGGTGACCAGTGTCATCAACTGTTAGATAAATACGGTAGCAAAGAAAAAGACCCTCAAACTATGGCTAAGGTTATGAGCTTTGTTACCACAGAATTTAAGATGATGGCAGATAATACAACTAAAAAGGCAGCAGAAATAATGATGGACGGCTGTAATATGGGTATAAAAAATGTAAGTGGTTATATTAATAAATACAGTCACGCAAACCATCAAAGCAGACAACTGGCAGACAGACTAGTAAAAACAGAGCAAAATTTTATTGAGGATTTACGCACATTTTTATAGCATATTTTTGTGTTACAAATACTGTAATATTAACCCATAATGCAAAGGCAAGGAGTAAGCTACACAGTAGCTATCCTTGCCTTTGTTGATTATATCGTCTTTAAGTATTATCTGTAAGAAATTATGTATTTTTGTATAGCCAATGCATCTGCAAGAGTAATTTTACCGTCCTTGTTATAATCACAAAGACCCTTAGCTTTGTTGGTTAGCTTCATTGAACCTACAATGTACTTCATAACCATAAGTGCATCTGCCAAAGATGTTTTACCGTCATTTGTTGCATCGCCATATATACCTGTATAAGCATAAACTGCTATATCATCATCAGGCATACTTTCAGGTAGCTTTATCCAACCTGTAAAGTACTTGTCTGCGGTAGTAATTTCAGGTGCTTCTATAGTATCTCCATACAAATATTCTTTTGTATTATATAGATAATCATTTATATAATAGCTTATCTTGTAGACGTTTTCTGTAAACGAACCTGTAAACTCTAAGTTTTCACCTGGCATAAAGCTAGGAATACTTCCCCAACCTGAAAATTTACAACCATCTCTGGTAGGTTCATCTGGTATAGTTATAGCATCGCCCTTTGTTAGAAGCTGATATGCATACAACTCCTCATCAATGTAAAATGCAACTGCATATCTATCCTTTTCAAAATATAAAGATGGTGTGTCGTCGTTTATACTGTTGTCTATCCAAATATATTCTGTATTCTCTGGATATGAGTTAGGTATATAAAAGTTAAAGTTTGTATATGTGTATGGGTTATTCATATCATCAGAATTGTCTAGCAAAGCAATGTCTAAATATACCTTGTCTTCATAATCTTCAGGAGTAACACAACCATAGCTGTCTGTATAATTTCTATCCCAAGTGTAGCAGTTTGTGAATATAGGTGAATTAGAATAATTAGCTATAGATATTTCACCTACAAAGTTACCTGTTGCTCCTATATATCCATCAACGCAAGTAGTGTCGCAATATGCATAGCAGTTTTCTACATATAAATCTGTTTCTATAGACTCAACATATCCAATGAATCCTCCTGTTGGAGACAGTGTGCTAGTATAAACAATGCAATGCTTTGCATAAGAATCTGAAATACCTGTGAAATGTCCTTGTTGTGTGGAAATTATACTTCCTATAAGTCCACCTGCTTTTGCTTTAGCATATATAATACATTCTTTAACATAGCAAGTTCTAATATTATTTCCTTTTGCAGTATCTCCCAACACAGCACCAACAAGACCACCACAGTTTGCTGTTGCCTTGAAATATCCCAAATATAAGCCTACATTTGTTATAGTAGCACCTTGTACACAGCCAAATAAACCTACATAATCCTGTTTTTGTTCGCAAAATAGTCCTGCAATTTGGTGTCCCTTACCGTCAAAGCTACCCTTAAAGGCTTTTATAACGCCATTGCTGTTATATGTGCCTATTGGTATCCATTTGTTAAGTGGGGCTGTGTATGCTCCTGTTTTTTGATTTGAACCCCAGCTGTTAAAATCGGTAACATCGTTATAAACAATATCGTTACTTAATTCGTAGTAAGCTGTTGAGTAGCTTCCGCCATATGTTCTTACAACATAAGACATATAGTCAAGCTGTTCTCTGTTAGATATAATATAAGGATTTGCTTTTGTACCAAAACCACTTTCAAATCTTGTAGCTTTGTACTCTGCCTTAATTGTTGTGTTACAGGTTATATTTGTATAGTCATTTATCCACTTTACAAACTTATAGCCTGACAATGTTGGTGGGGTAGGAGGTGTTGCGTTTCCTCCCTTTTCCACAGTTTCTGTGAAAATTACATTACCATTTCTATCAACGAATTTTACCTGGTATTTTGCATTTTCCTTCTTTGAATAGGTTGCTTTAATTGTAGTATCTGCCTTAATATTTTGGTTACTTTTATTCCAGCCAGCAAATACATAGCCTGTACGCTTTGGTGCAGATGGTACAATAGCATTTTCACCATACTCTACAGTTTGTGTGCTTATTATTGAATTATCATAGTCCACATAGGTTACATTGAACTTCTCTGTATCAGGTGGAAGCACATTATAATATACTGCTTTTTCTCCTATATAATTACCCAAACCATAAATAACAACGCAAGCTCTGCCAACTCTATTATAATTCATATTTGCAACAGAATAATCAACATTTTGAACAAGAGTTTCACCACGATATGTTACAGTGAATTTTGGTGCTTTCATATTATTAGAATATACAACATCATCAATAGGAGATATTTCAGCACCAGCAAGAAGCCTTTTATCGGTGCCTGTTCTTACACTTTCTACATTACTGTAAGGACTTTGTGTTGATATAGATTCAGTAACAATATTACTGTCAGCAACAAAGGTTGCTTTGGTGTTAGGGTCGGTGTATACAACCTTATAGAAGTATAATTGGTCATCTCCACCACGGAAATCACTATAATTTGTGTAATTTAATCTGTTTCCTATAATTTGCCACTCACCAGTTGAGCCACTGCGTCTGTAAAGGGTATAGTAGCCTGTTTTACCACAGCTATTCCAGCTAAGGTCTACATAGGCAGAGCCATCATATTTAGCAGTAAGAACAGGTGCAGACAATTCTTTTGGAGTAGTCATATATACTGTGCTACTATAATGACTTGATGTTACATAGGTTTCAAATGATATACCAGCACGGTTTTTACATTTAATCATATAGGTAGTGTTTGGTTTAAAATCAAAATCCAACTCAGTGGTTAAAGGGTACTCATCACCATAAATAACTCTTTCAATTTCATACCAAGACACACCATTATCGTCAGAAATGTACACACAGCTAATACAAGCATCAAAGCTACCACCGTCACGGTTTACCGATACTTTTCCGTTTTCGTATGTAACAGAATTAATATGTGGTATTGGAAAACTTGTGTCTACAGGGTCATCTCCCAAATATGTTTCTGTTACAGAGCCTGTTACATCTCCATACTTTATACCGTTATGTTCAGTAAACAGCTTTAATGTATATGTATAGGTTTCACCTACAACAACGTCATTGTCATAATAAAAATTCAAATTAGAATCTGTACCAAAGGTTCCAAGTAGCTTTGGATTAGGGTCGCTTTTAGAGGTTCTATACAGCTGTGATGATGTAATAGCACTCCAGTGTACAAAAAAGCCCTGTCCTTTGCCTAAATGCCATATAAGGTCAAGAGTAATTTCCGGATTTTGTCCTACATACACATATGTTATTGAATCACTTAATTTACTATCTGATATAGCCTTACTGTTTGAAACAGCCTTAATTTTATAAAAGGATACTAATTTTGCAGGTCTTGCGTATGCAGTTCTGCCTACATCAATAGTAAATTCTGTATCATAAGTGGAGCCTATACAGGAGTATTCTCCGTTTTCTGTTAAAGCTGAATAAATTTGATAGTAGTCAGCATTTTCTACAGGATTCCAAGAAATAACAGAACCTGTTGTTTTTCCCAACTGAACGGTTTCTGCTGTTGGCCTAGCTAATTTTGTTGTACCGTGGTCTGCAACGGTAACAATACATTTTTCCAGTATTCCATTGGTTGTAGCAACAACAATTTCTGTTGTTCCCGTTGATTTACCTGTTATTACTCCCTCTTGAGAAACAGTACACACTGAATCATTTCTTGTAAAATATGTTATTTGCTGATTAGCCTCTGCGGGAATAACCTTTGCTTTAATAGTTGTACTTTCACCCTTATAAAGCTCAATTTTTGAATTAGACAGCTTTACAGATTCAGGAACAACAAAGCTGTCATTAAGTGCCTTTTGAATAGCTTCATATGCATTAACTCTACCATATCCAAAGTATATATCATAACCTTCTTCTCCTAAATCAGTACAGGAAGAAAAAATTATGTCTTTTACCTGCTCTGCAGTTAAACTTGGATTTGCAGAAAGCACCATAGCAGCTACAGCAGCAACAATAGGAGAAGCCATAGATGTACCACTGTATGCTTCATATTCATTGTTAGGAATTGTGCTGTAAATGTCTACTCCAAAAGCAGATACTTTTTGGTTTTTACCACCATAGTTTGAGAAATTAGCTTTTTTTGTACCACTTTCGTCCAAAGCAATTACACTTATTACACCGTCACAGTCAGATGGGTAAAAATAATCAGAACTATATGCATTACCAGATGCACACACAACTACGCAACCACTGTTTACGGCTAATGTAACAGCCTCTTGGAACATATTGTCCTCGTCAAATCGTCCACCAAGTGATAAATTTATTACACGCACACCATTTTCAACTGCATATCTTATTGCTCTATATACACATATAGTTGTAAAGGAGTTGCCGTTACCAATATCACAGCCAATGCCAATAAGGTCAATAATATTGTTATCAGTTGCTGAGCCAACACCAACTGTACCAATACTGTTATTAGATTGTGCAGCTATAATACCAGATACGTGAGTACCGTGAGTACCGTTATCTCCTGTTAGTGGAGATATTGCACCGTCTGCTGTTACTCTTACTGAAAGGTCTTTGTTTAATACATTTGTTAAATCTTCGTGATTAATGTCTACACCTGTGTCTATAACAGCAACCTTTATTTTCTCGTGGTAAACTGTGTCAAAGGTGTCCCAGCAGTCTAAGGCTTTAATATGGTCTAAATAATACTGCATACCAGCCATATTATCGTCAACAAAATCTTCTGTTATTAATTGTTGTGTAGTGTACACATTATCCTTTTGAACATAGTCTACATAAGGATTTTTTTCCACAATAGCCATAGCCTGTTCCACTGTATATTCTAAAGAGATATTCAGCTTAACCAACTGTTGGTTATTACCGTAAGGTGTAACGCTTTGTACTGTCATTCTCTCATCACTAAGAAGAGAGTCAACCTCTTCAGCCTTTACACCTTGTTTGGTTACTGCTAATATTTCCCCAGACATAAAGCCTAACTCATCAGGTGATTTTTCTCGTTGTTTGTAAGCATTACTATAATTAGAGAGTATCTTATCACCTCGTGGGTCTACAGCCTTTTCCAAAGCCGAAATATCGCTTTTATTGTTTTCTGCATAATAGCGGTCTAAAACAGTACGCAATGCCTCGTCATAGGTTGGTTGGTCTAAAATATTGTTAATTAATTTTCCAGCAACTGTTGGATTAGAGGTATATTTCTCAACATTGCTTACTTTGCTTTCGTTTACAAAAGATTGTGCATTAGATTGTTGCACAATCTTTTTATTACTAACAGATATATTTACATCTGTTGTCTTATTTTCAGCTGTGTTAATATTTTCACTATTATCAACAGCTGTAGCTGTAGGTAACCCTACAACCGTTGTTGCAGTAAATAGCATTGTTGCCGATAAAAAAACGGCTAGTATCTTTTTTCCTGCGTTCATTTTACATCTCTCCTTTATGTTGGTATAAACCAAATTTTGTAACCTCAAGAAAATTATACACTTATATAATGGGATTAACAAGTAAATTTATTGGAAAAAGCAGAGCAATTATCTACTTATGTAAATGTACATAAAATAGTAGGGTTTCCTTGACTAAAGTAAAAAAAAGTTTTACAATATGTCCATAATAGAATTAACTATAACTATGTGAATTTCTGTGTTTTTTAGTTTTTATTTTTATTTTAAATAATTATGAGGTAATAATGTATGATAGAAAAAATAAAGAATTACTGTACAACCGGTGTTAAAGAACTAAAAAATCGGTTTATTATGTATTTACCTGTTATAATATTAGGGATAGCATTATGTTTTAGTATAATATTTATAATTGGTGAGCCTGTAGTGGTGGTTGGTGTGGTTGCAATGCTTTCTATAAAAGGCTTGTATAAAACAACCTTTAACCTGCAAAACTACATACGCTATGCACTGGAATTTTTTGTTATTGTGCTTTTTGGCACTTTAGCTTGTTTTAATTTTTTTCTTGCTATTATAATAAATGCAGTGCTGTTATTTTGTTTTGCTTATGTATACAGCGATAATTTTAAGCTTGGGGGCTATTTTACATTGTCACTACAGCTGTTATTAATGCAATACCAAGGTGCAATTCCTTTTAATCATCTTGGTTATCGTTTGCTTTGCTGTGTGTACTGCATAGCAGTTTGTGGGGTATTTTTACTGGTGTTTAATAATCTATTTAACAAGCATAACGATAGTAAATATGTTACAAAAGGTTGCAAGGCTATATCAGATATGCTTTCATCTTTAATAAGCGAAGAAGTAAATCGAAAAGAAGATATTTTCTCCCTTACAACAAATTTTTGTAAAGAAAACTATATTGATATGTGCAACCAAGGTTATATACTTGACGAAACAGCAAAGCATAATTTTCTTGCATTAATGACCTTACAGCAATTAAGCGATTTAATATATGATTCCGCTACCAAGCTAGGGGAATTAACCCAACAGGATATTGATTATTTTTCTAAGCTACAAAAGCATTTTGAAAAACCAAAATCCTTAAAGAGATTAGCAATAGAATTAAGTAATTTTGTTGATGATAATTCTTTAAGTAACCCACAGCTTTCATCTTTGTGGAAGAAATATTTGTTAACATTGTCTGGTTATCTAAAATACAATGCAAAGCCTGTAATAAAAACAAGCCTTAAAACTGCATATAAGTTTAGAAGATTGGTTATGCAGAAAAGATTTTCTTTGTCATCATACTGTACAAGAAACGCTCTACAGCTTGTTTCAATAATTACCATTGGCTGTGTGTTGGCGTGGTTAATACCATTAAAACAGACAATTCTAATTCCGATTATGTCCTTGGCAGTCTTAACTGTTTATCCAAATGGTAAATTTAGAGATACTATAAAGGGTGGTGCAGGGGTAGTATTATGTATTGCTTTTTATATGCTTATACTTACCCTTTTACCTTTAGAGCTTCGTGTGGCTGTTGCAATAATTTTATCAATAATAGGTGTATTCCTTTGCAACAGTAGCTTTGGACAATCAATTTTTGCTGTGCAATTAGTTGCAGGTGTTATGTACCCAACAACTATGGTAGGGGCAGATTCACTTGTAAAAATATTGTTTGTAGTTATGGCTTTTGTGTTAGCAGGTTTACTTGCAAAATGGATTTTCCATACAATAGATATTCGCAGATATAAGCTACATATAGGGGATTTAGCACAGCTTAACTGGACACAACTAAGTTTTTTATCCAGAGCCACATTAAACGAGGGTACAGAACATTATTTGTGTGAAATGATGATGATACAATACCTTTTGGTAGACCACCTTAGCAATGGTACAGAACAACAGATTATAAGTGATAAAATTAGATATTCTAATATGTTGTCTTATAATTGCGATTTACTTTCAGAAATAGCCTATGCTTTAACAATTTTAAGATTAAGTAAGTTGCCTTATGATTGGATGCTTGCTATGAAAAAAAGACTTACAAATATTTTTTAGTCAAAAATTATCATATGTTTTAATTGTGATAATTTTTTATATCGCTGATAATAAAGCTGTTAAATGTAGGGTGTTTAATGGCTTTATTTATCTGTATAAATAATTTTTTGAAAGGGTAGTGTTAAAAAATGAACAAAAAAAGGAATATGATGTACGGAAAGTTTTACGGTCAAGAGCATGTACTGTATCCAGATGACCCAGAGGATTTGAAATCTCCTGAAGAAAAGCAGGCAGACCAACTAAAACAGTTGAAAAATGATTTATTAATCACTCTTTCAACAACTATTATATATGGTTTGCTAATATTGATGTTTTTCCAAAATGGTATGCTTATACTTGGTACAAGTGTTTATGGAGCAGAAATTTTCTTGCTATTTTATGTAGCTTGTCCTATTTTCAGTGTTATAGCAATAGTGTATTTTTTGTTTATAGGAAGAAGACATATAAATTTAGAGCTTTCTACTGAAAATATTATTGCCTTAATAATATACGAAGTTGTACTTGTTGTGGGTAGACAGCTAATGCTTGCTTTTAAGCCTGCTGCACATATTATTTTTATACCATATTTAGCTATTGCTGTTTTTGGGGTAGTTTATGTTTATTTAAGCACCAAATTAGAGATAAAAGTAAAAAGATGGTTTGGTTGGCTTATTGGTTACTTTGTTGTGGTAGATCTGATAGTTGCAGGCTGTGCCAGATTTGCCTAAACACAATATTTTGAAGATAGTTTGGGGGAGATTTAATTGATAAAGAAAAATATGTGGCAAGGACGATACTATGGACAAGAGTATGTGGAAACCGAGGCGGATATTGAACAGCAACGGTTAGAACAGGAAAGGGAAGAACAACTAAAAATACATCAGGCAAAAATAAAAAAATTCACCCTATCGGCATTGATTATTTCGGTAGTACTTCTAATGGAAACTTTCTTTATTTTTGTGTATTCCACACCGTATGCAACATCTATGGAAACAATAGCAATGATGTTTATAATATCTATTATTATTACTGTTGTGTATGCTATAATAATGCTACGTGTGTACAAAAACTCAAATCATTCACTTACATTTCAAAATTTAGGTGTAATAATTGGTTGGGAAATAATATGTATACTTTTTCAGGCTTTGCTTACATCAACAAATTCACCACAAACCTTTTTTACATTTGTTGGATTTATTATAGCGTTTTTGTTGTATGCCTTTATTTCCTGTCCTATTGCAGGAAAAACTAAGGTGTTATTAACTGTTGCTTCATTAATAATGGTGTCGGTAACAAATTCATCTTATTATCATCCTTGTAATTATCAAACAAAGTATTTGTACATTACTACACATTCTTATTCAGATGACGCTATATCTAAAAAAGTATTATCAGATAACAGTCTTAAAGTTTCTACTTATGAAGAAGCCTATCGTAACAGAGTTTCAGCAGTTGAACTTGAAAATTTATTATCTTTTGGTAAAACTCTAAGTAATCAAGGAATAATTGATAGCACAGAGAAACTTAACGCTGTATGTGAATCTTATAAAAAAAATTCGGAAGGAATAATTACAAATGTTTCTTTGTTAGATGAATTGAAAAAATTAAATACCTATGATGATGAATTTTTCAAAGAAAATGCGTTGATACTTTCAGGTATAGAGTTATTATCTACACAGGATTATACAATCCAAAGCCATTTAAGGGTATCAAGATGGACAACCGATGTTGACCTGAAAAGCTACTATAAAAATGCTTTAGATGGATTTGCTCGATTTGACGAAGAAAAGAAAAATGCTATGTGCATAGTTGTAAGTGAGATTACAAAAAGCGATGCTGAATTAATAAATGATACAGGTGGCATAACAAGTGCCAATATACACAATAAAAAGTTTGCTGATGTGTTATAAATAGAGCAAACAAAAAAGGTAATTGCTGTTTAATTAACGCAATTACCTTTTTTGCTAATATTTATTGTAAGGAAATCTTTTTACTCTTTTTCATCTTTTCTTCTAATTTAGCAATTTTTCTAACTTCCTTAGGTGTAGTACCGTAAATCTTTTTGAAATCTCTGTTAAATAAAGAAATGTTATTATATCCAACTGCGGTTGCAACATCAAGTATGTTATAACGAGTTGATTGTAAAAGTTCAACTGCCTTTGTAAGTCTGCACTTGTTAATATAGCTGATACAGGTAGTGTGAGTGTACTCTCTAAATAATTTCATAAAGTGACTACTACTAATACCCACATTCTCTGCAATTTCATCAACAGTTAGTGAACGATGATAGTTACTATTAATATAGTCAATAGCAGCACAAATGGCATTTTCACTTTTGAATTTAGCCTTATCACGGTTGGTTCTTTTTGTAACATGACCGTTTTGGAATAACAGTAGGAAATAGCTTAATAAAGTTATTTTAACCTCAAGCTCAAACAAATTTTTTCTCTCTGTAAGCTTTTCTTTTACAGTAAATAAATATGCCTTTAATTGCTCGTAAATAGCGTCGTCCTCAGATATTACACAAGTAACATCATAATCACCCTGTTTTAATGGCTTAAAATACTTTTCAGTACTGCAACCAGAGTTTTCTGTATATAAAAAGTTAGGCATAATATTGTAAGCATTGTATATAAGTGTATCACAGGATTTATATATAGAATGTACTGTATCTGGCTTTAAATAAACAATGTCACCTGTTTTTGCACTTTGTTTTCTGCCATCTATATAGTAATCACAACTACCGTCTACAATGTAATGTAATTCAATATGGGGATGATGATGGGGCATAACAAAATCGTTTTCTATGATTTTGTTGTCTGTTACCTCCACAGGAAAGTAAAGTTCGTTGAAATTGCGATAACCGCTTCTGAAGAAATTATTCATATTTATGTTGTTCATCTTAACAACTCCTTTTAGTAGTGTGATAATATTTTGTACAAAAACGTTTTTCGTAACCTCTCATAACCAAAATCATTATAGCATAAGACCGCTAAATAATCAATCTTTTTGACAAAAAATTTCTAAAATCGCAACTATTTTATTAAGGTGAATTTACGATTATTCGCATATTATCGGTTAGAACTAAGCAAATTTGACAAATTAACAATTAGGTGTTATAATCGTTGCTACAAGTATTGATGAAATTAGCAAAAATATTTGAAAAAGCCTTGACTATATCGTAAGTGTGTGGTATAGTATAGTTACCTCGAAGAAAAGGGGCTTATTTTTTTGTGCCTTTTTTGAGGGAGGCTTAAATTTACCGCAATATCGGAGGTGCCGTTAATGAGAGTTAAAGTAACATTAGCTTGTACAGAGTGCAAACAGAGAAACTACAACACAATGAAGAACAAGAAGAACGATCCTGAGAGATTGGAAATGAAGAAGCACTGTAGATTCTGCAACAAGCACACTCTTCACAAGGAGACAAAATAATTTACGGAGGTATATAGGTTATGGCTGAAAAAATTGACATTAAGGTCGACAAGAAAGCTTCAAAGACAACTAAGTCAGAGAAGAAAGATAAGAAGCCTAACATTTTTGCGAGAATTGCAAAATATTTCCGTGAATGCAAAGCAGAGGTAAAGAAAATTACTTGGCCAGTGCCAAAGGCAGTTTTTAAGAACTGTGGCATTGTATTGGTTATTATGATAGTAATGGGACTACTTATTTTTGCTTTGGATCAAGGTCTTTTCGCACTGCTTGGTCTAATTTCAGAGACAGCAGCATAAATTGCGTGAGAGGATGAAGTGCAATGTCAGAAGAAGCAAAATGGTATGTTGTTCAGACCTATTCAGGGTATGAGAACAAGGTCGCTTCTACATTGGAGAAAACTGTTGAAAACAGAAATCTTCAAGACGTAATCCAGGGTGTGAAAATCCCTACTGAAATTGTTATAGAAAAAGACAGTAAAGGTATGGATAAAGAGGTTGAATATAAACTTTATCCTGGATATGTTTTCATCAAGATGATTTATTCTGATGAAACATGGTACGTTGTACGTAACATTCGTGGATGTACTGGTTTTGTTGGACTGTCATCAGAGGGTGAAAAAGCAAAGAAAGAGCCTATTCCTTTAACAGAAGAAGAAGTTGAAAAGATGGGCGTAGAAATCAGACGTGTTGAGGTATCTTACAGCGTTGGCGATTCAGTAAGAATCGTTGATGGTCCTCTAGAGGACTTTACAGGCGTAGTTGAAGAAATCAATACAGATGAAAACATGGTTAGAGTAATCGTGTCCATGTTTAACAGAGAAACTCCTGTTGACCTAGAGCTTGGTCAAGTGGAAGTTTTAGATTAATACACTGATAATCTGTTTTATATACAGTTATTATTGGATGAGGGGTTATAAAAATCCCTTGTGGGAGGAATGAAAATTTTTAGAACATTCCGCCATATACCACGAATTATGGAGGTGCAAAAATAATGGCTCAAAAGGTAACTGGCTTTATTAAGCTACAAATACCTGCCGGTAAAGCTACCCCGGCACCACCTGTTGGTCCTGCTCTAGGTCAGCACGGTGTAAACATTATGGCGTTCACAAAGGAATTTAATGAGCGTACAAAGAATGACATCGGTATGATTATTCCCGTTGTTATCACAGTATATGCAGACCGTTCTTTCTCATTTATTACAAAGACACCACCTGCTGCTGTGCTAATTAAGAAGGCTTGTAACATCCAGAGCGGTTCTGGTGTGCCTAACAAAAACAAGGTTGCAAAGATTACCCGTGAGCAGGTTAAGCAGATTGCTGAGCAGAAAATGCCAGACCTAAATGCTGCTAATATCGATACAGCGATGAGCATGATCGCTGGTACAGCTCGTAGCATGGGCGTTGAAGTAATCGATTGATCTAACTGCCCAGGTGGGAGGAAAAGATCCGATTTTACCACTTTATAGGGAGGAACACAATGAAACACGGAAAGAAATATGTTGACAGTGCTAAACTGATTGACAGAACAAAATTATACGATGCTGACGAAGCATTAGATCTAGTTGTAAAAACATCAACTGCTAAGTTTGACGAAACAGTTGAAGTACACGTAAAGCTTGGTGTAGATAGC
>JAXKHT010000114.1:0-9531 GCA_036549705.1 Acutalibacteraceae bacterium
CCCCAACTATTGACATAGAGTCAAAAGTTAGACACTTTTGGTGGTACATCTCATCTATAACCTTATAGACAAAAGCACTGCTCATACCGGCAGTGCTTCTACTTTACATATATAATTAATTATTTACTAATTGAACATTTGAAAGTACAAATCTGCCTATACTTAGCACATCTCCATAACATCCTCTAAGGTAATTCTTTTTCTTTTCACAAACATCATTAATGAAAATAAAATTAATAAAATAGGAATACCAACAACGGGTGCAACCAGCAAAGGTTCGATTTGAATTGCACCAGCGGTTATTCTTGCACTTGAGGATTGATTTACATTCTTTATTCTATGACCACGCACAAGTAATCTATGAGTATTAACACCATATGGTGTACACGTAATAAGAGTACATAAATCTTTTTTCTCTTGGATACCTAGTGTAGAAAAATCATCAGGAGTTGTAATAAGAATGTTATCAACTTCATAAGTCAACACTTCATTCATTACACATACCATAAAAATGTCTCCTGCTTCTAAAATATCTAAATTAGTAAAAAGTTTAGCAGAAGGCAAACCTCTATGCCCTGACAATACTGTATGAGTGCTTATTCCACCTATTGGCAAAGATGAACCAGCAATATGTCCAATAGCAATTTCTAGAACATCTTCACCCGTACCGTGATATATAGGCAACGAGCAATTAATCTTTGGAATCTCAATATGTCCCATAATACCTGTACCAGAAATATCCAGCAAACTGTTATACTCATTTTTTTCCTCTTGAGTTAATCTCCAATGGGTTGGAGATGACGCTAATACTTCATTATACTTCTTAGCATCTTCAATAATTTTGTCATAATTATTCTGTTCCAAAGTGTTAATAGTTTCAACATATCCTGCTATAGCTTGAGATTGGTGAACAGAATTCCAATAATTGCTTAAAGATGGATACAGCAGTAAGGAGAGCCCTATAATCAAAACGGATATTAAAATTATAGTTGATAAATGCTTTTTCATACTATAGAGTTCTCCTTACTGCTGTAAAGACTCCTAAAAGTCCTTACAGCAGTCAAATAAAATTTTTGCTATAATTAAATAATTATTTGCTCATACGCTTTTTTGTAACAAGTAAAACTACAGCAACAATTACAAGTAGTGAACCGATTGTGTAGATAGCAACAGTACCAATACCACCTGTCTCTGGTAGAATTGTACCCAAGCTATTCTTAACAATCATACTTACGATACCTGAATTTGCATCACCGTTTTCTGATGCTGCATTTTCATCACCAACAGTGATACTTAATTTAGTTAGAGCATCTTTTGGTACAAAATTATTCCACTCTTGACCATTAGATGTTGTTGCGTCAACTGTAAATGAAATTGGGTCGATAGCGTTATAGCCTGCTGGAGCAGCAACCTCGATTAGTGTATAATCGCCGTCATCAAGACCAACAACCTTAAACATACCGTCAACATCAGATCTTAACTCAGTTGCTTTTCCTTCTTCAGCAACCCATCTAACACTATCATTCTCCATTAGACAATAGTATTTGTCACCCTTCATAAGCTTAAATACTGCGTTAGGTAGTGCGTTTGCAATGTTTGCACTGTCTACTTTAGTAACATCTAGCTCGTATGTGAAAACGATAACCTTATCTTCCTCAGTATTGCCTGTATCCTGGCTTGGCTTACCCTCACCCTCGTAGTTAGGGTTGTTAGAATATTCTAGGTAAACTTCATTTGGGTTACCATCAAGACCGATGTCAGCAAACTTATTTAGATCAGCAGTATACTTAACGATAATTGTGCTATCCTTATCAACATCTAGCTTATTATCATTAATATCAACAATGCTCTTAACATCAACAAAAGAGATTGTTAGTTTATCATCTACATAGCTAACAGAATAACCAACTGTGTCATCTTTTTTAATCTCAACTTTTGTGTCACAATTGTTGTCTTTGTTATCATCAAAGTAAACCTTAACATCATCATTATATGTTAAGCCTACTGATAGAGTATCGTGGAAAATATACTTGTATGTTGCATAATCAGCTAAAGTAGTTGGCATTGTACCGATTAGCATAAATGGAACATCATCACCGATGTCATAGTCAGCAACATCGTTGTAACCTGTTTCTAGAGGATAACCTGTAATATTGCCAACCTGATTTGCAGCTGTGAATGTTTCCTCTTTAACCTTCTTCTCTACCTTTGGAATATCAGTTTTAACCTTGATTTCAAATTCACCATTCTTTGTCATCTGTAGTAAAGAAAGGTTTTTAGCTGTATCTACTGCACCAGCTGTAGCAGATAGATCTACTACTAAATAGTAACCAGCACCTAACTTAGCTTCTAAATCAGCACCATTTGTGCCTAGGTATGTACCCAAATTAGTACCTGTGCCAGTCTTAAACTGATCAGCAAGCTTAGCAAACTCTCTTAGTTTTGCATCATCATTTGCGAAAGCAGCAATAACCTTAGCTACATCTTCAGCAGTTTTACAATCCTTATAAAGGTCATCCTTCTTTAATGCCTCTAAAAACTTATCAGCATTAGTAAGCATATTTGTACCCCACTTTACATCACAAAGGATGTCAGTATTCTCTTGAGTACCAGCGAAAATCTGATATGCTTCGTACACACGATTAGTTACATCAACCTCTGCAAAAGCTGTTGTTGTAAACAGAACCATCATAACCATTGCTAGTAATATACCAGCTGTTCTTTTGAATAATTTCATATCCAATTACCTCCTTAAAATTATTTAGTCTTTTTTCTGGAAAAGCGTATATTTAATTATAGCACCCCTTTCCAGCAGAAAAACTTTCTATGTAAAACATAAGCAGCTACACATAGTAATAGTAAGCCTGCTACTGTATACACAACTGTACCACAACCACCTGTTTCAGGTAATGACATACCTTTTTCATTTGTAACCGGCATTGTATTAGAGTCGCTTTGTCCATCTTCATCAAGTCCACAGAACATAATTCCTGCATGCTCAACCTTGAAAGCATTATTAACTTCTGTAGCAAAATAGAACCAATGCTTAGATGCATCAATACTATAACCATCTGGAGCGTCTAGCTCTTTTACATAATACTGTCTGTTCTCTTTGAAGATTATACCTTGACGTACATTGGTTTTGAATAAATATGTACCGTTATCCAGTGTTGTTCCTCTAGCAATCTCAACATTCTTATCCGTGTAAAGACCGAAAACTGCTCCTGGAAGGAAACTACCGTTATCAATATCAGTTTTCTCTAACAACAATGAACGCTTAATATAAGACCAACCCTCTTCAAAATAGCAGTTAGTTTCTGCATAAGCTGATGGACCACTATATATATCAACAGTAGCTGTATTAGAGGTTGCAACGTCCATTTCTACTCCCTCTTCTTCTGTTGATATAGCAACACCCTCATACTTTATAGTGTACATATAGTCTTTTGGGTTATATATAGTTATCTTTAATGAAGCGATATATTCCTCTGATGCAACTTCACTACCAGGTGTATATTCTACAACGAAGTCAACACTCTTTGTTGGTTCCTCAGTTGCAGGTTCTGTAGAACCCTCAGCTGTGGTCTCTTCAGTTACCTGTTCCGTAGGAGATTCTACAGAACCAGCTAATCTATCCTCTTCTGTGCCTTCATTTAATATGTACTCATTACCATCTTTATCCTGTGCCACAATAGTCATACTTCCAGGTACATACGCCACATTAGACATAACGTCACTGATAGTTATTTTACCATCAGGAAGACCATCTTTGTCATCATCAACTTTAGAAAGGTCTATCATACTTTCATTAACATTAATTACATATTCACCTATATAATTGTTTTCTGGTCCAAAAGTAGTTGGCATATCTTTAGATATTAATTTTGGAATATCAACATTAGTTGTAAATGTAAGCGGTTTAGATACTCCTCCCATCAAAGACACAGTATTAACATATTGAGATCCAGCACAATCATTAATCAACTTGATACTTCCACCTAACATAGCAGGTGCTTCATCGTTCTTATATCTAATAGAAAGCGTGGAATTCTTCATAAGATTCCAACAAGTACACCAACCACTATACTTACTGTCAGAATAAGTACTTCCAAATTTCAAAGACAAACCTTTACACTTTTTTGTAGAAGTTTTATAATCAGCACACAAAAATGAATTACATTTACATCTGTTAACTAAATATAATCTTCTCTCAGTTTCACCTAAATGATGGCAAAGAAATGCAATATCATCTTCCGCTTTTACATCATCAATATGTGGTACGGTAGCAGTTTTAGCTACCATTTCACCGTTCTCATTAGTTACATTGTATGTTATCTCAATTTCAGCATCACGCAAATCCTGACCCCACAGAGAAGTACTACCCCATACAACTGACTGGTCAAAAAGATACCATTCACGGAAAGTACCGCTACCACCATGTGCAGGAATAACTGCTGAAATTTCAAAATCGAACATACCATCAACTTCGTTAAACTCGCCAGTTTTTGAAACTGAAGCTGACAATGGCTTTTCACCACCATTGTCGATACCAATATTAAATCCTATGGTTCCTTCAAAGTCTTGATAGTCATTCATAATCTCATCAAAAGTAATAGTAATAACTACAGTACCTTTTCTTTTAGCAGAGAAATCACCCACATGCTCATCCTTATTACCTGAAACCTTACCAGTATGTTCCTCACCAGGTAAATAAATCTCGGCAGGAAGTGCATATTGGTATGTATTAGGTTCAATACCCTTAGGTGATTTTATTGTTAGCGTGAACTTATAATTTTCACCAGATACAAGAGATGTGTCCGGAATAATATTATTTTTACTATCACGCACTACATAGCTTACTTCACCAACATCTCCATCTGGATCATTTCGATATTTTTCTTCAAGATATTTGGCTAAATCTCTAGCTCCAGTAGTTTCATCATTAACCTTAAAAGAATCGCTATGTGAATCAGCTTGTAGCTTATCACCCTTTGATATTTCTGTAGAAGTTGGTTCATACATAATCTCTGTAACAGCTTCCGATGAAAGTTGCGTAGGACTTGTTTCTTCTGTTGACTGTTGAACAGCGTCAAAGCAAGATGAACTATGCTCGTGCATTGGTTCTTGACAAGCCATAATCATTTTATTTGTATAGCAAGAATCTGTATGTGTATGTTCTTCTGTTGTAACAGCTGTACAAATTAATTCACCGTTATTACTATAACACTCTTCACTATGTAAATGTAGCTCTCCTTCGTTTAGCTTACATACTAACACTCTTTCTGTTGTATAACAGTTTTGTTGATGAGTGTGTTCTGTTAGCCCGCAATTTATTTTACCTTCCATTGTAATAGCTGGTAAAATCATAGCATATGTCGTACAAAATACAACCAAAGCTGCTACGGCAATTAAGACTTTATGTCGTACAGAACGTTTTTTATGGCTTTTAACATATTCTTTTATCTTAGGAACATCTTTTTTAACCATACAACATTCTCCTTCCTATAAACTTATTCTACAGCACTAATTTCATCAAAGGGCCAAACCTTAAATAAAATCTTACCAACAATTTGTTCTTCTGAAACACATCCAACAGTACTACTACGACTGTCGATTGAAGTTGAACGATGATCTCCACAAACAAATATTTTTCCGTCTGGTACCTGATAAGGCAGGTCAATATCGCACTCACCAAGTGCCTTATCAGTTATATATGGTTCATTTAACATATCCTCATTAACAAAAATATTTCCATCCTTATCAATATTTACCCAATCTCCTGGGAAAGCAATTACACGCTTAACAAGAATTTTATTATTGTAGTAAAAGGATATTATATCACCCTGCTTAAAATCAGATGTTTTAACAGAAACAACTATATTTCCTTCTGTAAGACCAGGTGACATAGACATACCATAAATACGCAATACAGGCATCAATAATGTCGCAACCAACACAGCAACTGCAGCCACAGTAATTAGAGTATAAATTGTATTTACCAACATCTTTCCATATCGGTTCTTATAATTCTCTCTTTGTAATTCGCTTTCTAACTGTTCTACTGTTGGAATGTCATTAACAGTAAAGTTCTTTTTACTAACCAAGCCAGATGGCTTACTTTTTCCAGATAAACTATTCTTTTGATTCACCGTCATCAAAATCATCTAGTTTCCTTTCCAACGAATTTTCAGCAAGTTGCTTCACATTTTCTAAATATTGATCCGCAGCTAACTGTGCTGCCTGAAAAACATCATTAAGTTTCAGAGCTGCCTCCGCTATCGAGCCTGAATTTTCCAACATTATTCTTCTATCCTGTAATTTACGGTTAGCTTCATCCAGTTCAGCACTTAACCGTTTAACTTCCTTTGTTTGAGTTAAAAGCATTTCAAGCAACTCTGCACGACTAAGTTTTTTCAAATCCTTATCTGTCACAAGAAACTCCCCCTTAACTACCAAAGAGATAATAGAATACTAAACAATAAAGCACTACTATGCTACTTATACACACATTTAGTCATATTAACACTTTAGCATTACTACACTTATTCCAAAATATTCTATACCATTTTTATTCATAAGTCAAGTTTTTCACAAAAAAAATATCTACCAGTTATAAACAAAATCGAATTTATTACTAGATTTTTTATATATTTTTTGAACAGGTTAAACAAATATATAAAATATTTATTGCTGTAGATTTTAATTTATTAGGATATTTTATTTTTTAGTTTTTTTATTTTACTAGAGTCTACTTATTTTTAATATATCACCTACAATGTAAATTTTACTCTTATATTTGGTTTTGAATTGTTATTTTCACGTGATCCATCAAAGTTCAAATCACTAATATCTTGTTCTGTTTTATCTATGTTTTCTTCCTCAGCGTTTAAATTACTTATTGCACTATATAATTCCGCCATACTTTCATATCTGCCTACTTGATGCAAGCTGAGTCCTTTCATAATAGCATATTCAACATTTGGAGAAACCGTCATTCCTAGTGCATAAGGAGATTTTATCTCATCCCTAATATGTCTATCTAAAACACTTGGAGGTGTTACACCAGTTATACTCTTATATAATGTTGCACATATAGAATAAACATCAGTTGCTGGTACAAGATTGGGCTTTCTTGCATAGGTTTCCAGTGCTATATATCCCGATGGTTTTTCTAAGAAAAGTGGATTATCAGATGCAACCAAAGAGTGAACTGCTAAACCAAAATCAAACAATCTTACGCTATCATCTTCTAACAGCATAATTGTGTGTGGCGAAATATTACAGTGTATTATCCCTTGTTTATTCATTTTGGATAGAGAATTTATTATAGGCAACATATGTTTAACTATAAAATCCTCTTCAATACAACCATTAAGCTCAATATAGCTTTCTAATGTAGTGCCATATACATAATCTCTAACATAATAAGCAGTGTTATTTTCAGCAAAAACATCCTCTATATTAATTAATGATTCCAGACCATTCATATTTTGTAAAGCAGTTGCTTCTTTTACAAAAGTATCTCTGCTTAATTCATAGTTATGACTACCTTTACATTCTATATTAAACACATTCAAAGATTTATCACTACGTCTACCTACAAATTTGTTAGGAAAATATTCTTTAATTATCACATTTTCATCTATTAAAATATCTTTACCTAAATATGTAAGTTCAAAATCATTTTCATCAATACAGCTACAAACATAGTATCTATTATTTAGCACTGTACCAATAGGTAAATGATGTATTGGAATTTTTATATTCTGCTCTGCACCACAAGCATTGCATATGTTACTATCATCTGACAAATTCTCCATACATTTTACACAATATTTCATTCAGATTTCCTCCGAATCTAGACTTATTATAATGTTAATTCTTACATAACCCCAAAATAACACCAACTTTTATGAATGGAAGTTTTAGCGAATTTCGTCAATGTTTTTTATGTTATCATTGACACAATAATTGCCAATATGATAAACTATTATATGGTTTTTGTCTTTATAACAAAATAAGTGAAAATAAATTTAAATTATGTATTAAGTTAGGAGCATTGGAATGAACGGCGTTAATTCTTGTTTAGAAATTGCAAATAACACAATAAATTCAGGCATAAAAAAATCAACTTTGCCTTTGTCAAAAATGATATTACTTGGAATTATGGCTGGTGCGTTTATTGCATTGGGTGGAGTAGCCAGTAATGTGGCTATACATAATATTACAGATGTAGGTTTAGCACGAACCCTTGCAGGGGCAATATTCCCTGTTGGACTTATGCTTGTTGTATTTACTGGAAGCGAATTATTTACAGGCAACTGTTTAATGTTTATGTCTGTACTTGATAAAAAAATTAAGGTAATTGAAATGATAAAAAATCTAGTTACTGTATATTTCTCTAACCTTATAGGAGCTTTGATTATAGATACACTGGTATTCTTTTCTGGGCAATTTGATTTTAGCAACGGTGGTCTAGGAGCTTATGCAATAAAAGTAGCTATAGCAAAAACTACAATAGAACCTTTAGAAGCAGTTACAAGTGGTATTTTGTGTAATATTCTTGTGTGCCTTGCCATTATTTTTGCAGGTGCTGCTAAAGATGTTACCGGAAAAATATTGGGTATCTTCTTCCCTATTTGGGCGTTTGTAATTTGTGGCTTTGAACACTGTGTTGCAAATATGTTCTATATTCCAGCAGGTATGATGGCTGCCACAAACCCAAAATATGCAAGTGTAGCTTCTGAACTTTACGGAATTACAACAGAACAATGTACAAGTCTGGTACAGTTTAATGGTATAGAATCTTTTGTTTATGTTACCATTGGTAACATAATTGGTGGAATGATTTTTGTTGGTCTTGTTTTCTACATAGCACATAAAAAATATAATGACTGATTAATGATTTTAAAATAATCTATAATCGAGTAGGAGGCTATCCATTAGTTGAGTAGCCGACCTCTCACACCACCGTGCGTACCGTTCGGTACACGGCGGTTCAATAACTTGAGTGCAGTACCTTGTATCTTTGGAGTATGTCATCATATCCCACAGATATAAGGTATTCGTTTGTTAATGACCTATGTAAGATATGGCTACTGGATATGTTCCAATAACCTTTTCTACTATTTGCCCATTCCCAAGCATTGCATTTATCTATGCCAAGTTTCTTTAGGTTACTAAACCTTGCACTTATTTTCTTCCATTGCTTCCAATATATTTGCCTTATTCTTCGCCTTAACCATTCGTTAAGGCTCTTTATTTTGCTTTCCATATCAGCAATAGAATAATATCCAATCCAACCTGTTGTATATTTCTTTACTTTTTTAAGTATAAGTTCAACAGACCTTGCCTGTTTTCGGATTGTAATCTCTCGGATTTTGTCCTTAAACCTTTTAATACTTTTACCGTGTGAGCGTATTCCTGCTTTGTTTCCTGTTTTGTAAAGTGAAAATCCTAGAAATTTCAGTTTCAACGGACTTCCTACCTTGCTTTTCTGCTGGTTAACTTTCAGTTTCAGCATCCACTACC
>JAXKHT010000115.1:0-4073 GCA_036549705.1 Acutalibacteraceae bacterium
ATTCACACACAATTTACTTAAAATCAATATTCTTATTCACAACAGGCTATCGATTTTATTTATGAAGAATTAAAAAGGGATCCTAAAAATATTTTAAGCAAAATAAAAACGACATCTCAAAAAACAAATTGAGATGTCGTACAAGTATCAAAGTAAGCTGACCCCAGGGGCAAAGGAATTCTTGGTTTTCACCTACTCCCATTCAGGAACCCAGCCTAATCCATCACGAGTTAGCTTACTTATATTATAGCATATTCCACAGATTTGTCAAGTATACATAAAATCTTGGAATTGAGAAAAAGTACATAAGTACATACAAATATCAGACAATAACAGTGATTTTCAAATTTAGAAAATTATTGAGCAAAATGTTATCAAAAACGGAACTGGTTCCGCTTTTATATGGTATAAATAAATTAGATTGGTTGAACAGGTTACATAAACTCACTTGATTTATGGAGATTTTTATATGGCATTATTATTAGACATTCCTTATGAAGAGAAAGATGAAGCAAAAGCATTAGGGGCTAAATGGAACCCAAATTTAAAAAAATGGTATATTTCAGAAAAAAGGGACTATTACAAGTTTGCAAAATGGATATTAGGAGATAAAGATGATGTTACTGTTATCTGTGATTATATCTATATTGTTGTTGGGGAAAGAGTATGTTTTAGATGTAATAAACCTACAAAGGTAATCGGTTTTGGTATAGAAAACAGGATAGAATTTTATAACCAAAATGTGTATGATAATATAGTCATTCCTTACGAATATTATGGTGAAGTGATAAACATCGCTTCAATGATTACGCCACTTCCTAGTAGTTTATTTAGTTTTTTAGCAGATAATTTTGGCTACTATATTGATTTCTCAAAAATTTCTGGTAGAGATTACTTTAACCATTGTTCTAATTGTGGGGTTTTACAAGGTAATTTTCATCTTTTTGAGGAAGTTGATACTCCTTTTTTTATAGATTCTATTGATAAAGCTAAAAATTTAACATTGTATAGAATTAACCTTAAATATGATTTTATAGCTGACGCTATGGTAGGGTGTGGATCGCACGACTTTATGATAAAGGAGTATGCTGAGATATTTGATATTGATAATTTTTTTGGAATATAAGTTTGTTATATATGTTTAAAAAATTAAATATAAATCAAAATACTTAAAAATATTGGTAAAGACAAATTTAATGAATGTGAAAAAACGGAACTGGTTCTATTTTTTACTACTACCCCACAGAAAAAGTAATGCAATACATATAAAAGGAGTTATATTTTATGGCACAGATTGAATTATATATAGAGGACGATATAAAGAACAATGCGGAACAAGCTCTAAAGGAAATGGGACTTGATATACCCACTGCAATAACAATGTTTTTAGTAAAAGTAGGTAGAGAAAAACGCATTCCTTTTGAAGTTACTGCTGATGACCAATTTTATTGTGATGCCAATATTGAAGTCTTAAAAGAAAGTGTTAAACAACTAAACAACAAAGAGGTTGTCATTAAAACTTTTGACGAGTTAGAGTTAATGGAAAACGAGTAAGTTATTATTCTTAGAAAAAGCGTAAAAATATTTTTACTAGCAACACATTAATTACTCTTCTCTAAACTCAAAAGGCCTAGTAGAGCTTTAAAACTCTGCTAGGCTCTTTTTATTGGCTTGTTACAAAAACGGAACCAGTTCCGTTTTTTACTATGGTTGTTTTATTGTCTTGTTTTGCTTCGTTCAATATTCTTTATAGTGTTTTGTAGTACAGTATAATCTTTAGCCTGAACCCTTATAATATAGTCGGAGCTTTCCTTAATGAAGCTCAATCTATCTTTAATGTTATCAGGTAACTTTGAGAACACAGGCTCATCAACAGCAATGTATTTGAAATCTAGCTTCTTAACTATGTTGTTATATCCATTCATTACATAGTCAACAACAAAAGCCTTATCCACATCTACTTGAACCTGTTCAGCACATTCTATCACTACTTCACGCTTTAGAACAGGAATGTATTTAACCAGCTCAGGGTTCTGCTGAATGAGTTCTACAAACAAATCTATTAGCATATCTTTGTTGCGTTCTATATATTTAGGATAACCCCTTGAGATAAGAGATAAGTTGTTATCAAAATTAGGTGCTAAGCCTATGATTTTCCCATCATCTACACCACGAATAAAACCATAGTTATATGTGTGACGGTCAGGGTTAGCAATTACGGTATCAAGGAATACCATTCTCAAATAGTCCTCTACTGCTTCAGGACAAAGCCTTTTAATGACATCAAGATTATAACTATAATCTTCTTCATCACCTACATAGCTGTGCATTGGTTCAAATATAACACTTGCATTATTAGTAAAATCCTTTGTCACAACACAGCCATCACTAGCCTTATATTCAGCCATATTCATATTTAATCTCTTGCCCAAAACATAAACGAACAGTTCTGAGAACATCTCGTTATCATTTGAGTTTTTGTACATATACCATTGATTGTCAATTAATCTCCAGCACTTTTCATAGCTACCTATATTAGTAAGCTCAGGTGTTCTTTTGCTATCACTAAAAGCTACTTTGTTGAAACTGTCATAACTGCCTGTTAGAGCAAGCTCGGCGAAATAATCATCGTTAAATCGTATATCGCTATAGGTTTGTGTGCTGCTTTTATCCTTTACCCAGTAGGTATCGGTTATAGTTGCAGCATTTACACTTATTACTGTACTTACATCATCTTTTTGAGCAAGCCTTAATGCCTTTTTAAGCAACCTTGAGTTAGGTCTATGTGAGTCAATAGCTCGTTCAGACAACCAACCCTCTACATCGTGAGTTCTTACAAGGTAATGTGGTGCTAAATCAGCATTTAATATTGTCAGATTGTCATTTTCGTAAACAGCAACTACTGTGTCCTTGCTCATAATCATCAAATCCATTTAATCACCTCTAAATGTACACAGATGTATAAAAAACGGAACCAGTTCCGTTTTTTTAGAATAAGTCTACTCCATATTCTTCTTTTATCTTCTGATAAATCTCATCTTTTTCAAGAGATGTATTTCTCAAACCTGTTCTATTAAAGAAATATGCTACTGGTGGCACACCGATTTTTCTTGACAGATACTGTATTCTTCGGTTAGTTTTTGTATCCTTGCTCAAATCAATAGTTCCATCAAAGGCAATCTTTTTGTTTTTATCATCATAGTATGTAGTAATACTACAGTAAGAACTCTTTGTTCCTGTTCTTATTTCTTGTACCTCTGATACAGTTTCAATCACTTTTTTCTCTAAAGTGATTGGTTTTCTTATTTCTGCTGGCTGTTCATCAGCGTTAGCATACTCTTGTATTTCTTCGTCAGGCACTTTTTCTACAACAGTTTCAAAATCTATTAAACCTAAACCTCCTGTATCCAATGCAGAAAAAGAAATTCCTTTTTCGTCAGTATCCTCATCAATATTCAACTCGCAATGGGAATAACCTTCCTCTTTTAGTTCAAATAAAGCTCTTATCAATTCATCTACACTATAAGCCATAATAATAACCCTTTCCTTTCTGTTTTTCACTTTTTTAAAGATTTATGTATTAAATCAGTGTACAAATTAATTTTATGATATATCTTTGTTTTAGTCAATCACTCTTTAGCTAATTTATAAAAAGTAGTCCTCTTAACACCTGTTAAACGCATAGCTTCTGTTGCAGTTATTTCTTCATTTTGCCACTGCTGATAAACCTCATCCCAGTTATCAGGCTTTTCTACAACTGGTCTGCCAAAGGCTACACCATTACTTTTAGCAGCGGAAATACCTTCAGCTTGTCTTTTCTTAATCGCTTTGCGTTCATTCTCTGCAAAACTACCAAGAACCTCAATCAGAATATTCTCCACCATTTCAAACACCCATTCTTGTCCTGTTGGTGGCTCAAGCATTTTTGTTGGAATATCTAAAACCTTAACTCTGATTTTGTTTTTTCTGAAATATTCCATCTCTGACTTAATATCCTGTTTGTTTCTGCTTAATCTGTCAAGAGATGATACAACAAGGGTATCACCAGGACGGAGCATATTATGCTTCAAGGC